>DATNRE010000450.1:0-1602 GCA_036703685.1 Candidatus Obscuribacterales bacterium | reverse complement strand
CTCTAATAGTGGACTAATAACCACAAAGTCATCGGCGTATCTAATGACTTTGGCTTGGACATAATTATTCTTTTTAGGAAATCTTTTGTCAATTAGCCTAATCATTCCATCCAGTGCGATGTTTGCAAGTAGGGGACTAATGACACCTCCTTGGGGAGTGCCTGCCTCTATTGCGTTAAATATGCCGTTGTCCATAACTCCAGCTTTCAACCATTGTCTGATTTGGGCTTTTATTATTGATGGACAATCAATTTTGGACAGTAGGTAATCATGGTCAATCTGGTCAAAACACTTTGAGATGTCGGCATCTAAGATGAAGTATTCATCTTTATAGATACTCTGAAAGATTCTTGACATTGCGTCGTGGGCTGAACGTCCGGGTCTGAACCCGTAGCTTTCACCCTCAAATCTGGCTTCCCATTGTGGCTCTAGCGCAGATTTAACCAAGGCTTGCCTTACTCTGTCGTTTATAGTTGGGATTCCTAGAGGTCTTTCCTCACCGTTGGATTTGGGTATCCATTTCCTTCTGAGTGGTTTTGCCTTTTGGTATTTACTAAGACTTTCAACAAGTTCTAATCGTTGTTTGGGTGTGATGGATTTGACCCCATCTACCCCGGCGGTTTTCTTGCCTTGATTATCTTGAGTAACCCTTCTAACTGCTAAGAGTTTGGCGTAATATGACTTAACTAGAAGTTTTTGGAGCTTCCGAGATGCGGCATTTTGTCCCGATAATGATGCCTGGTAAATTCGTTTTTGCAGCTTGAATACTTTTCGTTGTACTTTCGCCCAATTTATAGTGTTCCATGCTTCCGTAGTCTTAAAACTCGTTTTCACCGTTTGTACTGCTAATGGAGACTTTACCTAACAACTAAACCGGAATCTATCGGCGTATTCTAAACATTACATTTAGACATTGGCTTCTGACTCCATCTTTCACCCTCATAACATCCGCCTTAGATTTGTGGCTACCTAACAGTATTCGACCTTTGTAGGAGTAGATGAGGGGTTTTAACGTTCCTTGAAAATGGGATTATTGCCTTTAGAATCATCCTCTCTGCCGGGGTAATTTTGGGAGTCTTAGTAAGTATTGATAGAAAAACCTTACCTTTTATAGAGGTGTAGAGAAACCTCTATCTTTTCCCCTTGTTCTTTTGAACGCAGTGTATAAAGTCATTTCACTACTTAATGATTACGACAGTTCGACCGGATGTTTACTTACGTTATTCTTGGGCAATTGGCTAGAGAACTACTTAGGCATTTGACTTATACCCGATTTCCCGTTATATCCAGCTTCAGAGTTTTGATAATCAGTCTGGCTCTGTGGATATTGCCGAATCTCTCAGGTACGGTAATCCGTACCTTTTGACTCCGAGATTAACCTTCCTTTAAGGTCACATTTTCAAAGTTAAGACAGGCTCGACTGGATTTATTGTTGGGTTTAACCCTTTTAACCAGTTGTCTGAACCTCTCTCCCTGCTTACGTTTTCGGGTTTTAATCCTAAACTTTGGCAAGAACGTCTCGCACCTATACTATAATTATCTCTCAAATTAATTATTGAATATCCGAAAATAAAGGTACTAAATCCATGGTACAAACCCCAT
>DATNRE010000449.1:0-4874 GCA_036703685.1 Candidatus Obscuribacterales bacterium | reverse complement strand
GGGGTAACAGAGCCGCTATGATTTTAGAACGCTCCAGAATACAGGTGGCCCATCTGATTAACGCCCCACCGGAATCAATTATTTTTACCTCCGGGGGAACAGAAGCCGATAATCTAGCAATTATGGGGGTCGCCCGTCAATATTCCCGACCGCAACATCTGATTATTTCTGCGGTGGAACATTCGGCCATTGCTGAACCCGCAAAACTGATGGAAGAATGGGGATGGGAAATTACCCGCTTACCCGTCGATAGTCGCGGACGTATTCACCCCCTGGACTTACAGGCGGATATTCAACCCAATACGGTTTTAGTCTCGATTATTTATGGCCAAAGTGAAGTGGGAACCCTGCAACCGATTGAAACTTTAGGCAAAATTGCCCATACTCACGGGGCTTTATTTCATACCGATGCGGTACAGGTAGCGGGACGTTTACCCCTGGATGTGCAGCAGTTACCCGTTGATTTATTATCCCTATCCAGTCATAAATTGTATGGCCCCCAAGGAGCCGGGGCGTTATATGTCCGGCATGGGGTAGAGTTAACTCCTGTGTTAGCTGGAGGCGGACAGGAATTGCAATTGCGTTCTGGGACACAGGCTGTTCCCATCCTGGCCGGATTTGGGTTAGCTTGTCAATTGGCGGCCCAGGATATGGCGACAGAAACCCATCGGTTAATAGGATTACGCGATCGCCTATTTGACTTATTGGCCGATGTGCCCTATTTATTACCCACAGGCGATCGTTTAAATCGCTTACCCCATCACGTTAGTTTCTGTGTTACCCCCAAACACATCAACCCCGCCACTTTAACGGGAAAAACCCTAGTCCGTCAACTGAATTTAGCCGGAATTGGCATTAGTGCAGGTTCGGCCTGTAGTAGTGGTAAACTCAGTCCCAGTCCGATTTTATTGGCGATGGTATATGACGAAATCACCGCCCTAGGTGGGATTCGTTTTACCCTGGGACGGGATACCACCGAAGCCGATATTGATTGGACAGCCATGGTGGTGAAACAAGTCCTCAAGCGTTTGATTCCCTGTGTAGCATTAGCACGATGTTAGGGGAATTTTACATAGCCAGGATATCCCTCCTAACCGCCCTGGGGGGCTAGGGGGGTTTCATTCTCGGATCAAAAGGATTTTTCCGTAGGGGCAGTGCCCCCGTGCCTGCCCCAAACCCCTACAAGGGCAACCACAGGGGGCCTATTCCCTGTTCCCTATTCCCTAATATAAATTTAAAATTATGCTCGAATTACCTAACAGTTTAGAAGCAGCCATTGAACAAGCTAAACAAGCCACTAAAGCCGCTTTAGATGATGGTTATAAATTAATTCAAATTGAATTAGTTTTTCCTGAAATTGAACTCGAAGCTCAATCTATTGCCCGAGAATTTATTCCCGTTATTGAACAACCTGATCGTCAATTAGTTGTCTTATTTCCCGATACAGGCGCGGCTGCTTTAGCCCGTCGAGACTGGGGACAAACCTCCTTTCGAGTAACGGATTTAGGAACTTCTCGTTCTCCAGTGGAAAGTCGTTTACAACCCGAAGATCAGCAATTTTTAGTGGTATCTCCCTCGGCGATAGAAGTGGCGCAGGTAGAAAAGTTGTCCCAATTTGCCGGAGACCGTCCAGTAATTCTACTAAATCCGAAACTAGAAGATATTGCTATTATAGGAATAGGATATGCCGCCCGTCAGTTACGAGAACGTTTTATCAAGACCATTGAGTCTTGCTATTACCTCAAATCCCTAGAAGGTGCGACACTCAGACGTTGTTATCCTTCGATGTGGGAAGTTTGGTTAGAAGTGGATGGACAATATCAGTTAATCACCGAGCTACCAACAAAACCTGTCGGGGATGAACTCGATCTAATTCTGGCACAGGCGACCCCCGGAGGTGACTCGTCGGTGTCCCCAACTGTCCAACGGCCGAAAAAAGGTGTTTTATCTGGACTTCAAAATTTTATTCGCGCCCTAAGTCGATAATTTCTGTTTTGAAGAACACTCTATAAATGTGTGCAATTAAATAAAAAATGCTGACTCGACGCATTGTTATTGGTGACGTACATGGGCATTACGACGGGCTAATAACCCTATTAGATCGTATTGCTCCGGGTGCAAATGATCAAGTCTATTTTTTAGGAGATCTAATTGATCGTGGGCCCAAAAGTGCCCAAGTGGTTGAATTTGTCAAAAATAGTCCCTATCAATGTTTACGGGGCAACCATGAACAACTGATGTTAAATGCGTTGCCCGATGAGGGAAAAAATCCCCAAGCGTGGCAAGCTTGGTTATATAGTGGCGGTTTGACCACCATTACCAGCTATCAAGATCTAGGAATTCTGCCTCGGGATCATGTACATTGGATGGCGTCTTTACCCTTATATTTAGATTTGGGTGATGTTTGGCTAGTTCATGCGGGTGTACACCCAAAAATGTCAATTAAAGAACAAAATGAGGAGGAATTTTGTTGGATACGGCGAGAATTTCATAATATTCCTAAACCCTATTTTTCGGACAAGTTAATTATTATTGGTCATACCATTACTTTTACTTTTGATGGCATTGAACCCGGACAGTTAGTTCAAGGTCAGGGATGGTTAGGAATTGATACGGGAGTTTATCATGCTAAAAGTGGTTGGTTAACGGGATTAGATATTACGAATAAAAAAGTTTATCAAGTCAATGTTATGCACCATAATCAAATGCGAATTTTACCCCTAAATCGGGTAGTTACCCATTTAAAACCCCCTTCTTTATTAGCTCGATTGAGTTATGTTAGGCCTTAAATCAGTTATCATTTGTAGGGGCGGGTTCATCAAGATTTAAGTAATTAACAAAAATTCAAAAGAACCCGCCCGTACCAGTTATCAGTTTATTACTGATTAACTATTCATAATTCGTAATTCCCCATTACCTCTGATATTGAACTGGGCGATCGCTTTCCTCAGAAACACAATAAGCCTGAATTAGTGTATATAAATCGATATCATTTTCTAACAAACAAGCATGACCACTATCAGGTAAAACCACCATTTGAGCATTAGGTAAAGCCTGGGTTAAAAATCTAGCTTCTAACACCGAAGGTAATAATCTATCCGCACCACTGGCAATCACTAAAGCCGGAATATTAACCCGACTCATATCGGATTCACTGGGTTGAAATAGGCGTAATAATTCTAATCGCCAAGCTGAAGTTCCTTGGGGAACAGACTTCATTGCTGTTAATAAAGCTTGACGTTCTGATGCTTCAATTCGTCCTAAAGCGGCTAAAAAGGGCAATAAACCTACAACAGAACTAGGATAAAACCAGTCGGGAAGCCATTGGGTTAAATAGGAACCCCACTGTAACCAAGGTTGTTGTTTAATCGATGATGCGGGATTAACTAAAATTAACCGACTAAACCAATGGGGGGCAAAAATTGCCACTAATAACGCTAAACATCCCCCAAAGGATTCTCCACATAAATAAATCTCCCGTTTGGGGTTAGTTTTACGTTCTATTTCAATTAAATCTATGGTTTTTTTAACTAAAGTTTCCCAGTTAGATTGATCGGTTTGGGGTATGGCTAAACAACGAATTTCAAACGCATCCATTAATCGAGGAATTTGAACCGTGAATAGTTGACCAGTTCCATCCATTCCTGGGAAAAAGAGGAACAGGGGTAAATCGGGTCTGGGAGCCGTGGGTTGGAGAAAATTCAAGGTATTTTAGGTAAGTCTGGTTAATATTCCCCGTTGTTGCGCTTTAGCGCCATCTTAGAGGTGCTCAAGTGTAACAACAAACCTTAGCATATTGTCTTTCGTTGTTGCGCTTTAGCGCCATCTTAGAAGTGCTCAAGTGTAACAACAAACCTTAGCATATTGTCTTTCGTTATTGCTGAAGCCGGCTGTTAAGATTGCGCTCAAGCGCAACAACGGTTTTTAGATGTTTTGTAACAGAATTTCGGGACAAGTCCGCTTCATTAAGCCCGTGAGGACATTTCCAGGGCCAATTTCTACAACTTGTGTCACCCCTAATGTTGATAATTGTAAACAAATTTCTCGCCATCGCACAGAACCGGTCATTTGTTGGGTGAGTCGTTGTTTTAATAGCGTCCCATCAGTGGTCGGTGTGGGATCAACATTGGATAAGACGGGAATTTGAGCAGTGTTAAAGGAAATTCCGTCTAAAACCTGTTGAAATTCCGTGGCGGCTTCCTGCATTAAGGGAGAGTGAAAAGCGCCGGAAACGTTTAATTTAACCGCCCGTTTAACTTTAATATTTGCTAAGACTTGATCAACCGCTTCTGGGGTTCCAGAAATCACAACTTGGGCGGCACTATTATCATTCGCCAAAACAATATTAGGGGTTTGTTGAATTTGTTGATCCAGTTGTTCTCGATCAAACCCAATTAACGCCGCCATTTGTCCCCCCGCCGCACTGTTCATTAATTCAGCCCGACATTGAACTAATTTTAAACCCGTTTCAAAATCAAAGACTCCCGCCGCATATAACGCCACATATTCCCCTAAACTGTGACCCGCGACATAATCGGGAGATTGTCCTTGTTGTTTTAACTGATCAACTAGTAGGGTTTCAAGGACATATAAACTAGGTTGAGTATATAAAGTTTGAGATATTTTATCTTCGGGATGTTGACAAATTTCAGGAACAGACCAACCCAGAATTTTTTCAGCTAATTTTAATTGTTCTTGATGTTCAGGCTGTTCAAATAAATCCGCTCCCATCCCAATTTTTTGCGAACCCTGACCCGGAAAAATCCATGCTGTTGTTGTCATTTGTATTAGTTAATTGTTAATTGTTAATTGTCAATTATTAATGGAGGAAGCTCCCCCTACCTCCCCTGCCTCCCCTGCTCCCCCTGCTCCCC
>DATNRE010000448.1:0-10158 GCA_036703685.1 Candidatus Obscuribacterales bacterium | reverse complement strand
ACCGTTGCCGGATAGTCCCAGTCAATTTGCGATCGCTGGGGAACATAGGCGACCCGTTGACGTTGCTGAGTCAGGGGTTTTCCCTGATAAACCACCGCACCCGTCCCCAGGGGAATTAACCCTAACATCGCCTTCATTAAGGTACTTTTTCCCGCCCCATTCGGCCCAATAATCCCCGTCAGTCGTCCGGGTTGGATGGTTAAACAGACATCTCGCAATGCTTCCACCCCGCGATAGTTGACGCTGAGGTGGTCAAGGGTTAGGGCGGGGTTAAGATGGGGAAATTCGATAATGTTCATCGGCGTTCCGGTGTATTTTCTCTGCCCGAGTTGGGGAGGATGATGCTTATAGTTTATCATAAACATGAAAAGATTATGAAAAATATTAGATCATGTTGCCAATAGTTGCTCAAAAGTCCTTTTATATCCAGTTTTGGGGTATTTTTTGCGGGATTATGTTAATGGGATTAAGTAGTTGTACTCAAGGCAAAACAGATAATTCTGTTAATAGTAATCAACCAAAAGTTGTATCTACGAGTACCATTATTGCGGATTTAACAGAACAAATTGCTGGGGATGAAATTGAACATTTAGGAATTTTAAAACCCGGTACAGATCCCCATGTTTATGAACCTGTTCCTCAAGATAGTATTGCTTTAGAAAAGGCGGATTTAATCTTTTATAATGGTTATAATTTAGAACCGGGATTAATTAAGTTAATTAGGGCGGCGGGAACTCAAGGAAAAAAAGTGGCTGTGGGGGAAGTGGTTCAACCTTTGGATTTTGAATATCAAGGACAAAAACAACCCGATCCCCATGTTTGGGGAACTGCTAAAAATGCTATTTTAATGACGAATAAAATTAGGGATGAGTTAATTATTTTATCTCCTGAAGATCGGGGTATTTTTACTAATAATGCTGCGAAACTAACCCAGGAGTTAACTCAGTTAGATACTTGGATTCAAGAACAAATTGCCACAATTCCCCCTGAAAACCGAAAGTTAGTCACAACCCATGATGCGTTTCAATATTATGCCCATGGCTACGGATTAGAGATTATTGGAACATTAATTGGAATTAGTACGGAAGAACAACCAAGCGCGAAAACGGTTAAAACTTTGGCGAGTGCAATTCAAAAAGCGGGGGTTCCAGCTATTTTTGCAGAAACTACTATTAACCCTCAATTAATTACAACGGTTGCGGAAGAATCGGGGGTTAAATTAGCTCCAGAGCAGTTATATTCTGATTCAATTGGTGCTCCAGGGAGTCAAGGAGAAACCTATATTAAAATGTTGGTTAAAAATACTAAAACGATTGTGGAAGCGTTGGGAGGGAAATCTACTCCTTTTAATCCTAATTAAAATTTTGTTGTTGCGCTTCAGGGCAATCTTTATAAGAGCACTGAAGCACAGCAATAAATGTTTTTGGGTGTTGGGATTAATACCTTAATCAGGATTGCGCTTAAGCGCAACAACGGTATAATTTTAATCATTGAGGACTTGATAAATATTAATTAACTGTTGACGTCCGTGTAATTGCACTCGACCGACATAACAAGTCGGAAACTTACCCTGAATTTGTTGATGGGTTTCTTCATTAATTAATATTCGACAGATTCCTTGAGGATCAAACGATTTATCATAACTTTCTAAGCGAGCCGCAATATTAACACTATCACCTAAAGTTGTGTATTCCATTCGTTGAGAACTTCCCAAACTTCCGGTAACGACAATTCCGGTCGCAATGCCAATTCTCATAGAAATTATGGGTTGATTTTGTTGTTTCCAATGTTGATTGAGCGATCGCAATTTTTCCCCCATCGCTAAAGCACAGGAGACCGCCGCCGTTGCATCTTGAGCAATTTCTTGATCGGAATTTCTAGGAATAGGAACCCCAAAAACCGCCATAACAGCATCCCCCATAAATTTATCCACCACTCCATCATGTTCAAACACCGTATTAGCCATAGCATTCATATATTCATTTAACCAACCCATTAACATAGCTGGTTCCATTTGTTCGGCAATGGTACTAAATCCTTTAATATCCGTAAATAGGACAGTTGCAATCATTTTCTGTCCCATAATTTGACCTTTTTCTAATAAGTCTTCTCGATTTTGCCAAATAGTTTCGGCAATTTTGGGATTAACATAACGTTGAAATAAAGTCATCACCATTTTCCGATCTTGACGTTCAACATTAGCAATATAGGCTGTTACCATCATTCCCGAACTTACTAATGCTAACAGAGGAGAAATTAAAGGGAGCCACCATCCACTTAAAAACGCTCCGTAGGAAATCATAATTAAACCCCCAGTTGCCAAAATCAAACAATATGCAGTCCAACGAGTTCCCCCATAAACCCAGCCTAAACTACTACCTAAAGTTGACCAAACAAAAACCCAAAACCACTCCATTCGATCTGACCAAACATAAATTAATGGTCGTCCATCTAAAGCACTACTAATAATTTTACTAGCAATATTGGCATGAATAATTACCCCCGGAGTTCGGTCACTAATACTAAATAAATTACTGGTATAGGGAGTAAAAAATAAATCATTTAAACTTTGAGCAAAGGGGCCGATTAATACAATTTTATCTCTAAAAAAATCCGGGGGAATTTGATTATTTAAAACCTTGGTTATGGAAATTGTCTTAAAATTATCCTCAGATCCGCGATAATTTAATAGGATTTGATAGCCCTTATCATCCGCACGAATATAACCGCCATCATTTTGAGTAAATCTAATAAATTCGGCTTTTCCTAATTTTACCTGATGATTTACCGTCATTTCCGGTGTCACTCCTTGAGCTTCCAAATACATCAGAGCCAGTCTCGCCCCCAAATTAAGAATAGTAGGACTATCCGGCGGTTTTATTGATAATAATGCTCGGCGAATTTTGCCATCCGCATCTAAAATTAAATCCGCCGCCCCCACTTGATCTTTTTCTTTTAATAGGGGTGGGGGTTCAATAGATGCTCGATTTTGATCCTCAACAACCTTTTCTACACCAATTAAATTCGGAGTAGTTTTAAAAACATTAACTAAATCTTTATTGCCCGGTTCAACAGGTAAATTTCTATAGATATCTAAGCCAATAGCAACGGGGTTTTGTTGCTTGATTTTTGTAATTAATTCTGCTAAAATTGCATCAGGAATCGGCCATTGTCCGAGGTTCTTTAAATCCGGTTCGTCAATCGTAACAATAACAATTCGAGGGTCGGGAGCTTCCAGGGGTCGCCAACGGACAAATTGATCAAAAGTTGCCCAATCTAAAAGTTGTAAAAACCCCGTACTTTGCAAGGCAATGACTGAAGCGGTTATCACTGGACTTAACCATAAATAACGGAATAACTTCAGTCCTTGCCAAGAAACTCGTAGTTTTAAAGTATGAAGTCTGAAGGCGTTTTTTTTGGATTTCATAACTTCATACTGCATGGGAGTTTAACCTTAATTAATTATCAAGGGCATTCACAAAGGGTTGATTAGCAATGGCTTCTAAACCAACGGATTCCAAAAGTTGTTTCCATTCCTGAGTTAAATTGCTATCAGTAGGTTGGGTTTGACGCAATTTTGCTAAGGTGGCTAAACTCTCAAACCAAATCCCATTTTCAGCATAAATTTTAGCCTGTTCTAAGGGTTTAGCTTGTTGTAGTTTCGCTGCCAAGGTAGCATCCGGTTCGGTTCTTTTGATTTCCCCGGTCACAAATACAACTTTAGGTTCGGTGTTTTTTTCCGCATTACAAATCAGTCCAAATGACCAACGATAGGTTTGACCAACTTTTAATGGGGGGGCGTCTTTGGGTAGTTGAATACTAACAATTCCCTGTTGATCAGAAATTGCTATATTAGTTTGGTAAATATCGTTGTTGTCTTGATCTTTGAGGCTAAAAGCCGCTTCAGTGGTGGGAATTTGAGGAACATAGAAAAAGAAAGTCGGAGTTGCGGCCACCGTCAACCCTTTAACCCTCGTTTCCTTGCTATTCGCCGGGGTCGAAAAAGCTGGAACTAAAGCCATTAAAGGGGGGTTGACTCCCTGGGCAACGTTAGGACATTGACCGCGAGACCCTCCTCCGGCGGTGCGGGTGGGCATTCCTTCCCCAGCCGGGGGTTCAAAAGCCATGCTGATTTGGATACCCTCAGCACTGTTAGGCTGGGCGATAACAGACAGTTGGGGAACAAATGCCCCTCCGACCAGGGTGAGGAGAGACAGGCTAATCCATTGTTGGTGCAAATGTTTCCGTGGCATAAAAGTATAAGTCTCCAAATAATACCAATAAATGATGGAATTGGATTTAACGGGACGGGTCTGAGATCAATTTGTCCCGGGTGATGCACCTAACATTTTAATTTTATCAAAACCCCATCTAAAAATCAGGGTAGCAACCGCCCTAAAATGCTTAATAATTTCGGGTCAGAGTCACAAATTTATTGCCAATTTCCGACTAAAACAAAGGGAGCCCAATAATAAGGATCTTGATATTGAGGCTGTTGTAACAACTTTAACTGAGCTTGACGCAGGGCTTGGGCTTTAGTTACTTGGGGTTGGATTAATTCTTGATAAAATTGTGCCATCAGGGAGGCGGTGGAGGTATCGTTAACTTGCCATAGGGTCGCCAGGGTACTCCGCGCCCCCGAACGCACGGCCACCCCCGCTAAACCCAAGGCGGCTCGTTGATCTCCGGTGGCGGTTTCGCAAGCACTCAAGACTAATAATTCTACGGGGTTTTGTTCTCCTGGTTGACGACTACGAAGCAGATTATCTAAATCTTTAACATTAATTCGACTTTCCCAGGTCAATAAAAATGTATCTTCGGCTTTAGAACTAAATTGTCCATGGGTGGCTAAATGTACAATAGGAAAGGCGGTTTTTTGAATTTGTTGTTGCACCGCATCTCGGGTAAATTGTTCATTCAATAAAACTTTTGTAGGAATATTTTCCTGAATTTGTTGGATTTCCGAAGCCACCGCCGGGAGGGCGGAAAATCCTTGGCGGGCTTCACTGAGTCCGACGGTTAAGGTTTGTAGTTGATTCGGTTTGAGGGAGCGAGAAGCTAGAAGTTGTAAGCCAGGAGTTAGGGCTAAATTATAGGTTTCAACGAGATATTTTTTGCCATCATATAGGGCTGCCATGGGGATATTCCGCAGGGAGCCATCTAAGACAAAAACTAAGGTTTTAATTGAATTATTTTTGAGATCCGGTTCGGCTGAACGCATCAGCAATTCATAAACCTGTTGGGATAATTGTAAACGCTCTTTGGTGGAAAAAATTGGTTGAAATGAGAGTCTTAATCGTCGCAGAGTTGTTTCCACTTGTTCTTGAGGAATAGGGGTAGAATAGTATTTTAAAGGTTGATCAGGGATGGAGATAATTACTTCTAAACGATTGGCTAAAATAATTGGATAAATAACAGCAGCTTGGGAATCTATTTGATCAATTTGTTGGGGTTTAATTTCTTGATCTAAACAGGCTTCTTGGAAGAAGTTATCTAGTTCTGCTAGTTGTAAGGATTCTATCAATTCCCGGGCGGTTTTTAGGTTGGCTTGGGTGGGAGATTGTAAGATTAAATCGACTAATTCGCGATAGACGGGTTCCACACTTTCCCGAAAGGAAAACTGCACATTTTGGTCAATGGCTACTAGGTCTTTTCTTAGGGATTTGAGGTTATTAACGGCTTCTGTATAGGCGGCGATCGCTGGTTCTTTTTGATTTTGTTGTTTTAGGAGTCTTCCTAACTGCCATTGCCATTGATAGGCAATATCGGAGGCATTAATTGATTGGGCAATTAATAGGGCTTTTTCGGTTAATTTTTGGGCTTCTATGGGTTGTTGATTTTGTTCATAAAATTTTCCTAAACTTCCTAATGCGTAGGATTCTGCTCGCAAATCCTGTAATTTTTTAGCGTTTTGAATAGCATTATTTAATAAGGTGATAACTTCGGAAAAATTAGCATCTGATTTTTCTGTGGCTTTGATTAAAGAATTGGTAAAATTAACCTGAGCATAAATCAAACTACGACTAACGGGAACTTGAGACAATAAAGATTTAATTTGATTAGATAAATTTTCTGCTTCTATTTGTTTATTTAAGTCAATTAGCAAACTATATTGATTAATTAGGGCTGGGATTTTTTCCGAAGCATCAGGAGCAATTTCTGCGGCATTCTGATAATATTCTAAAGCCAAATCTAAATTATTCTGAATCCGATTAATATTGGCTAAACTCAAATAAATTTTACTTAATAATTGAGGATCATTAAGATTTTTAGCCAATTCCAAACTTTGTTGTAAAACTATTTCAGAAGTTGTTAAATCTCCTACTTGTTTTAAAGTATTCCCTAAACTTAATAAAGCCGTTGCTTTAATTAAAGAATCCGGTTGAGATTTGAGAGTTTCGTTGACTTCTGTTAGGGTTTTTAAAGATTGTCGATAAAGTCCTAAAGTCTGTAAAGCCATTGATTGATTAATTTGATTCGTAATTTTTCCTAGCCAATTTCCCGCCTCAGCATAGAGTTTAAAAGATTGTTTCCAGGTCTTAATTGCCTGTTCAGACTGTCCTTTTGTTAGTTGTAATTGTCCTTGAATATCTAAGATTTGAGCCAGAATTAAAGGTTTTTTAGCAAAAGATGAATTATTAATTAATGCCAAACTTGATTCTATGGCATTTTCCGCTTTTTCCCATTGTCCTAACTGTTGAAAGACTAAGGAGAGATTACTTAAAGCGATCGCTTGATTTACCCGATCTCCCGCTTGAGAAAAACCTAAAATTGCCCGTTCTAAAATTTCAGCAGACTGAGTATATTGTCCCTGAGTATAATATTGTTTCCCCTGTTCAAATAAAGCCGTTGTATCAAGGGTATGATTTTGAACAATAGTCTGATCTGTCAGAGGTTGATAATTGCCAAAATTTAGGGTAAAATTATTAAATAATAAAATAGGCAAAATCCCCAAACTCATTAAATATTGATTTAACATAATTATCCTCTGTTTATATTCTTGATTCTCTGCTATACTACAATAATTAATTGGTTTTAACAGGATCGGTTGAAGTTTTCCTTGTCACTATTAGAATTTATAGGGGGAAAAATGGCTAACTTATTAGTAACCGGGGTAGCGGGATTTATTGGATTTCACCTGTGTCAACGTTTGTTAGATCGAGGAGACACTATCATCGGAATTGATAATCTGAATAATTATTATGATGTTTCCCTCAAACAAGCCCGTTTAGAACAATTAAACCCCCGGGAAGGATTTTCCTTTCAACAACTAGATTTAGCCGACCGCGAAGGCATGAATCAGTTATTTACCCAAGGAAAATTTGAACGAGTTGCCCATCTTGCCGCTCAAGCTGGGGTGCGATATTCCTTAAAAAATCCCTACGCCTATCTTGATAGTAACCTAGTGGGTTTTCTCAATATTTTAGAAGGCTGTCGTCACTCCCAAATTCAACATTTAGTCTATGCGTCTTCGAGTTCGGTTTATGGCGCTAATAAGAAAATTCCCTTTTCAGTAGAAGATAATGTAGATTACCCGGTTAGTTTATATGCGGCAACCAAAAAAGCCAATGAATTAATCGCCCATAGCTATAGCCATTTATACAATATTCCCACAACAGGATTGCGATTTTTTACCGTTTATGGGCCTTGGGGTCGTCCTGATATGGCGATGTTTATTTTTACAAAAGCCATTCTCGAAGATAAACCCATTGATGTTTTTAATTATGGCAAAATGCAACGGGATTTCACCTATATTGATGATATCGTAGAAGGAGTAATTAGAACTCTAGATAGAGTTCCCCAATCTGGTGAAAACCTCAATACAACTGCACCCTATAAAGTGTATAATATTGGGAATAATCAACCGATTGAATTGTTACATTTGATTGAAGTCTTAGAAACAGCATTGGGTAAAACTGCCATTAAAAACTTTATGCCTATTCAACCCGGAGATGTCCCGAGAACTTATGCGGATGTCGATGCTTTAATTCAAGATGTAGACTTTCAGCCCAATACTTCTATTGAAGTTGGAGTCCAACGCTTTGTAGAATGGTATCGCTCCTATTATCAAGTTTAGAAACGGCGTTTTCAGGGTAAAATAGGCAACCATAGAAACTATTTTTTGGGGTTGCTGACAGAGGAAAACCGTACTTAATAGGTTGGTATATACGACCTAGAGGGGATTGCCGAGTTTATTTACAATTCGTTACAATAGGTTTATGAAAGACCAGAGGTTGAATCTACTTCTGGATAATTAATAAGAGGTAGCCAACATGAATGGCTCTATTCGCGTCGGTAATTTATTCGGTATCCCATTTTATATTAACCTTTCTTGGTTTCTGATTCTGGGATTAATGACCCTCAGTTATGGGGGAAATTTGGGATATCAATTCCCACAATTAGGTTTAGGACTGTCATTATTTCTCGGATTAATAGCCGCATTACTCCTATTTGCTTCGGTTTTAGCCCATGAATTAGGACATAGTTTTGTGGCGATTAAACAAGGAATTCAAGTTAAATCCATTACGTTATTTTTGTTTGGTGGATTAGCGGGTTTAGACCAAGAAGCGAAAACACCCGCCGGGGCTTTTTGGATTGCCATTGCCGGGCCGTTAGTGAGTTTATTGTTATTTTTGGGGTTGCATTTTATCGGCTCCTATATCCTAGTAACGGGGGCATTATCGGCTTTAGTAGATCTCTTAGCCTATGTGAATTTAGCCTTAGCAATCTTTAATTTAATTCCCGGTTTACCCCTGGATGGCGGTAATATTCTCAAGGCTTTGGTTTGGAAAATTACTGGGAATCAATATCAGGGGACTGTCTTTGCTAGTCGGGCGGGTCAAGGATTAGGTTTAATGGGAATTGGATTAGGATTTTTACCCCTATTCCTATCTGGGGGCTCTCCTAATTTCTGGACAATTTTAATTGGGTGGTTTGTATTTAGTAATGCCGGGGTTTTAGCTAAGGATGCAACTCTGCGGAATAAATTATCGGGTTTGACCGCCGAAGATGCCTTAGTCACTCAAAATTCCGTGGTTTCTCAAGACATTTCATTAAGAACTTTTGTCAACGATTATATTATTGGGAAACCAGCAATTCCACAATTTTTAGTTACCGATGAAGCCGGAAAATTAGTGGGTCAAATTAGCGGAGATGATCTCAAACCTATTCCCACCGCCCAATGGCCTTTAACTCAGATTCAAACGGTAATGAAACCCGTTGAGTTTACAACCATCATTGATGCTAAACAATCCCTGTTAGAAGTGGTAAATGTGTTAGAACAACAACAGTTAAATGAAGTTCCTGTGATTCGGAATGGGGTGTTAGTAGGATTCATTGAAAAAGCATCAATTCGTCGTTTACTGGATAAACCGTTGCAACCTACTCCCGCTTAAAATCCGGTAGAGACGCGCCCTAGCGCAGCGATGCCGTAGGCTATTGGCACGTCTCTACACGATACTTTTTTATAAAACAAATTATATAGCGCTACGCATTACAGTTAGGACACTTTTGAGTTCTGAAACCTTTTCACTGCTTACTGTTCCCTGTTCCCTGTTGCCTGTTCCCTAGCGCGTAGCGCTATATCTAAGAAATCGGAGATAATAATTCCACCGCATCCCGTCCATCCAGATCTTCTAAATAGACCTTCACCTGTTCTTCCTTAGCGGTGGGGAGTTTTTTGCCCGTAAAATCAGGATGAATCGGCAGTTGGCGATGGCCGCGATCAACCAGAACCGCTAACCCAATGGTTTCAGGACGTCCATAATCGATCACAGCGTTGAGAGCCGCCCGAATTGTTCTGCCTTTATAAATCACATCATCCACTAAAACCACGGTTTTCCCGCTCAAATCAAAGGGAATCTTAGTTTTTTCCGGGGTTCGCATTCCCACTTGATCTAAATCATCTCGATAAAACGTAATATCCAAGGCCCCCATTGGAACCCGCACCTGTTCTAAAACTTCAATTTGATCCGCCAAAAGTTCTGCTAACAGAACCCCCCGGGTGTAAATTCCCAGTAAGACTAAATGATCTAAATCCCCATATTTTTCCACAATTTGGGAAGCAATCCGGGTAACGGTTCGCCGGATTTCAGCCGCAGATAGAATTTCAACAACTTTTGTCATTTTGAATTAAAAATTAACAATCTTGAGTTTTTT
>DATNRE010000447.1:0-8637 GCA_036703685.1 Candidatus Obscuribacterales bacterium | reverse complement strand
ACAAAATCGACCGTCCCCGGGCCAATCCCCACACCGCCGTGGATAAGGTCTTAGATTTATTCCTAGAACTCGGTGCGGATGATGACCAATGCGAATTCCCCTACCTGTTTGCATCGGGTTTAGGTGGCTTTGCCAAACGCACCCTAGAGGAAGAAAGCTCGGATATGCAGCCGATGTTTGAGTATATCCTGGAATATGTTCCGCCCCCAGTCGGAGACCCGGAAAAATCCTTGCAAATGCAAGTGACAACCCTGGATTATTCTGAATATGTCGGGCGAATTGTGATTGGAAAAATTCACAATGGCGTGATTAAAGCGGGACAACTGGCCTCCTTAATTAAGGAAGATGGCAGTATTGTTAAAAGCAAAATCTCTAAATTAATGGGATTTGAAGGCTTAAAACGCATTGAACTGCAAGAAGCATCGGCGGGAAATATTGTCGCCGTGGCCGGGTTTAGTGATGCCAATATTGGGGAAACGATTACCTGTCCCAACGACCCCCAAGCCTTACCGTTAATTAAAGTCGATGAACCGACCTTACAAATGACTTTCTCGGTGAATGACTCGCCCTTCGCCGGACAGGAAGGCAAGTTGGTGACATCCCGGCAGGTGCGCGATCGGTTAATGCGAGAACTGGAAACTAACGTGGCCCTGCGGGTGGAAGAAACCGACTCCCCGGATAAGTTCTTGGTATCGGGACGGGGGGAACTGCACCTGGGGATTTTAATTGAAAATATGCGTCGGGAAGGGTACGAATTCCAGGTATCCCAACCCCAGGTGATTTACCGCGAAGTCAATAGTCAACCCTATGAACCTTTTGAATATCTGGTTTTAGATGTGCCTGAAGATGGCGTGGGTAGCTGTATTGAACGCTTGGGCCAACGGCGGGCGGAAATGCAGGATATGCTCGTGGGTGGTAATGGCCGGACGCAGTTAGATTTTGTCGTGCCTGCCCGGGGTTTAATTGGGTTCCGAGGGGAATTCATGCGGATGACTCGCGGGGAAGGAATTATGAACCATAGTTTCTTGGAATATCGCGCCCTATCTGGAGATATTGAAGCCCGTCGGAATGGGGTGTTAATTTCCTTTGAGGAAGGGGTGAGTACCTTCTATGCGATGAAAAACGCGGAAGACCGAGGGGTATTTTTTATTACGCCCGGGACTAAGGTGTATAAAGGAATGATTGTGGGGGAAAACAACCGTCCCCAAGATTTGGAACTGAATGTCTGCAAAACCAAACAGTTAACCAACCATCGGGCCGCCACCGGGGATGAACTGGTGCAGTTACAAGCGCCTGTGGAGATGAGTTTGGAACGGGCTTTGGAGTATATTGGCCATGATGAATTGGTGGAAGTGACTCCCCTCTCTATTCGTCTGCGTAAACTCAGCAAGAAGTTAGTCAAGCGTTAACCTTGTCTTAACCCCAAAAAACGTAGAGACGTGCCACGGCGCGTCTCTCTCTATATATACCTTTGAGAAGATTGCGCTGAAGCGCAACAACGGCGCAACAACGACGCAGGCACAAAACAATATACTTTTTTCTTAAATATGTTATAATCTCCATAACGAAATCGAATATTAACCGTTCATCTCCCCCAAATGCTCAATCAAGAGGGATGCGTTCAGGCGTTTGAGGAAGACGGAAGTAGGGAATTTTCCCGAAGGAACGCACAACACCGTTTCACCTGAAATTAAGGGTTTGTTGTGATGTTAGTACCTTCTTTATTTTCTTTAGCAATTTCCGTTTTTGCAGTCTTGTTCAGTCTGAGTACCAACGAAGAAATCGTTCAAGTCATGGCTCGAGGAGTTGCTGCTATCAGTTTGGTGGTCAGTTTAGCTTTAGCACATTGGTTAGTGTTACTGATTTTATCAGTCCCCGTTATCGGTGCTAAATTGGTCAAAAATGCTGGATAAATCCCAAAACACCCTGTTTAGTTCTAAGGGTGCAAAGATCCACAACCAACTCAATATTAATCTATTATGCCCCGCATTAGCACTCAGTAACCAACGCGGGGTTTTTGATTCCCTATTCTCTATTCTCTGTTCCCTGTTCCCTGTTCCCTGTTCCCTGTTCCCTGTTCCCTTAAGAATTAGGCAGATTATATTGTTCGACAATTTGCTTGGCAAAATCAGGAACGTGAGCGTCTAACTTCTCAGGATGATTCCGTTTAACATACAAATAATTCCGAGTAAAGTGAGAATCTATGGAAAATCGGGCATATTCTAACCCTCTGGGGCCGATTTTATCAATCACTACCCCCATTAATTTTGCTGCCCACATCGGTAAGGTGACTGCTTTATCATAGGCAGGAATGCTTTGCTGCACGGCGGGTTTCCGATTTCCTTGGGCGATGACAGGTTGAGTATCAATTAAATCTCCCACTAAGTCTAACATTTCCTGTCCGGTTTGATTTCTAACGACAATCCATTGCCAGCCAAACGTTGCCCCCATATATCCTACAACTAAATCCGCCAAAGAGTTAACATAATCAAAACAACTCAAACAAGAGGGGGCAAAAATATCCTTTAATTCCTTAGTATTTAACCCAAAAAATGGCACGGTTTCAGTAGAGCCATCCTCATGTTTAAAGTGAACTCGAAAATCCTGCATAAATTCATAATAAACCACAGTATCCGGGGATTTACTTGTAGTTTCCAAGAACTTTTGCAAACCTGCTCTGGTGACATTGTCAACGCAGGGAGTTCCCAAAACATAGAGTTTTTCTAATCCTAATTCTTTCTCAACCGCCCTTAATGCTTGGATTTGACAGCCTACTCCAATCACTAACAACCGCTTCATTTTCGACTGTTCAATTTGTTCTAATACCGATAAATTCGGGGATAGGGTAGGTTTATTAACTTTGGCAGCTAAAATTTCCTCTGGGGTTCTTGCAATAATGGGTTGAGGTTGAAAACGGTCTTCTTTGCTATTCTGAACACAAACCACACCTTCCACTAAACCCCGGTTGAGCATTTCAATAGCAATGGTACTGACAATTCCCGTCCATTGAGCGCCTGGAATGGGTTCTTTTTTTCGAGCTTGCATCATATCTTGATGCACCCCAAAATAGACATCATCCCAGTTTTCTAAATTGCGGCGACGTCCGTGGGCTTCTGTTTCTAATTCGGCGATTTGTTGATTGAGAAACGCACAGGCTTCTTTAACATAGTGAATATAATAAGTGTCGCACAGACCGCACTCGCTACAGAGTTCTTTCGCCGGCCGACGACTTCCGGGTTTCATACCCTTGGCTTTGAGATGTTGGGCTGGTTTTTGTAGTGAAGTCATTGATAATTGGGTTCTGTTATCAGCAGATGAGAGTGATGTGGAGATTTTACCATTTTAATCCGGCAACAATTACCGATTTAGCTTTGTAATTAAACCCCGACTCCATCAATATCAGTCTGGTGACTCAAAAATCAAAGAACCACAATTAAATCTCCTGTGGTTCTTTGATCAGAATTATATTAATATTTTATTGTTGACTAATAGCTTGCTGCGGATTTTTTTGTCGATGTAGGGCATAGAGTTGAAAGAAAACAATCATCCCTACAATAAAACTACCCGTGACAGCAACGGCTGTATTAATGGGTAAATTATTTTTGAATACGGCTAGTAAAACAATCACCAATAAAAGTACCGTGGGCACTTCATTTAAGCTGCGAAATTGTTGACTGGTGAACATGATTTTATTAGTGGCTAATTGTCGCATGATTCGACCACAATAAAAATGATAGGCGACTAAAACCGCAACTAATCCTAATTTAATATGCAGCCACATATCTTTTAAAAGACTCGGTTCTGTGATTAAAAGAGCGATCGCCATTACCACTGTCACCACCATTCCTGGGGTTGTGATGATGCCATAAAGACGCTTTTCCATCAATTCATATTGTTCTTTTAAAATGCTGCGGGCGGGTTCGGGTTTGTCTTCGGCTTCGGCGTGATAAACAAATAATCTGACTAGATAAAATAAACCCGCAAACCAGACAACCATTCCGATGATATGAAAGGATTTAAACCAAAAATAAGTCATAGAGCCAATCAAAACCTAAAAATAAAGGTGGGCATAACCCACCTTACCGGATTCTGGACAATCTAGCAATTAAATCGCCCTTGATAATCTTTGTTCCTGTTGGGCTAGGGTATGGGTATCAAATAAAAAGGCAATATTTCTAACTAAAAGTCGGCCTAGGTTTGTCACCACAATGGAATCATAGTTGGACTGAACTAAACCATCGGCAATTAAGGGACGCATGGCAATTAATTCCGGGGCAAAGTAACTGTCAAAATCCAGATGATATTTAGCTTCAATTTGAGATTTATCTAAGTAAAAACTAGACATAATTTGCATAATTACATCTCGTCTAATTATATCATCCTTACTCAGTTTAAACCCCTTGCTGACAGGTAAAATCCCCTGATCAATGGCTTGATAATACTCTTTTAATCGTTTATAATTTTGAGCATAGGTATCTTCTAACATACTAATTGATGTTAAGCCAAAGCCATAGAGTTCGGCTTCGGGTTGGGTGGTATACCCTTGAAAATTCCGTTTTAAAGATGAATTGCGTTGGGCGATCGCTAATTCATCATTAGGTTTTGCAAAGTGATCCATACCAATAAAAACATAGCCATTATTGGTTAATTCTTGGATCGACATTTGCCAAATTTCTAACTTTTCATGGGGTTGGGGTAAGGCAGATTCGGGAATATTTTTCTGGACGGGTTTCATCCAGGGAACATAGGCAAAGTTAAAAATTGCAATCCGATCAGGATCGAGTTTGATTGTCTTTTTAATGGTTTCTTTAAAGCTAGATAAAGTTTGATAGGGTAAGCCATAAATTAAGTCCACATTCACACTTTCAAACCCGGCTTCCTTAATCCAATCCATCACATCAAATAACAGAGCTTCCGGCTGGACTCTATTCACCGCTGCTTGCACCTGGGGATTAAAGTCTTGAATCCCAAAACTAATCCGATTAAACCCCATTTGTTTCAGGAAAAAGATATAGTTTCTATCGACGTATCGCGGATTAATTTCTATGGAAATTTCGGCTTTATCATCAAAGATAAACTGTTTATTAATGGTTTCCCATAAATAATCAACCTGTTCTAAGGATAAGTAATTGGGTGTACCACCGCCCCAATGCAGTTGGGTAACGGGCCGTCGAGTATCAATAAAACTAGAAGTGAATTCAATTTCTTTTGACAAATATTCAATATAGGTTTTAGCTGCATTTTTATTGTTAGAAACAATCACATTACAGCCGCAAAAATAGCACGCTGTTTGACAAAAGGGAATATGAAAATAGAGAGATAGGGGAGATTGGCGTTGATTCGATTCAGTCAGGGAAAATTCCCAATCTAAGGGCGTAAATCCATCTTTTAATTCCGTAGCTGGGGGATAGCTGGTATAACGGGGAACTGCATTCCCATATTTTTCAATTAAATCAAAATCAAACGCCACATTGGCAACTGAAAAAACCATTGATTTGTTCTCCCTAATCAGTTATAATTGTAGATAATAAATAGACAAAATTAAACGGCGGCTGGAGTTGGGGCTTCTCCCAAATCTCGCAACATGGCAATATTCAGGACAAAAGCATTATTGGCTTCGGCGACAATTTGATCTTGGAGTTGTTCGGTGAGGACTAATTCATTTAATCTTTGACGATAGAGGTTTTTAAATTCATTAACATCCGAGATTTGATCAAATTCATAAAAACAAATTCCTTGATGTTCTGCTAAATTAAATACAGATTGGACAATTTTTTTCAAACTTTGTCCTCCCGATAAATCCCCCATATAACGAGTATAGGAGTGAGCAATTAATAAGCTGGGTTCGGTAGCAGAAAGTTCCCGAAGTCGGGAAACATAACCTTGGGCGGCGGGAGAGGGGGCGATATTATCTGGCCAATGTTCTCCATAATAAAAGTTTAAGTCTTTCTCTAAATTGGCTTTTCGGTTGAGTTCAGAAAAATAAATTTTGCTAATATTGGGATGGGTTTGATGGGTTTGTAATTCTGCTTCTAATTGGCTATAAACAAAATATAAATTACTCAGAAGTTGACAAAAAGATTCTCTACTAATACCCCCGGATAAAAAGTTTCTCATAAATCCAGTATGTTCGGCATTACTATGAGATTGTTGGGTTCCAATTTTGAGTTTTTCGGCTAAGTTTGTCATAATTTTAGGGATGAATTAGATTGAATTTTTCCTAAGACTAAAAACCGGGGAAATAGCAAGCCCGAGGTTCGGTTTTTCCTATTCGAATGAATCTATCACTATATCGCTGGTTGGTTATATAATTGTTACAATTCTTTACTAACGGAGGAAATTTAGGGGAACCCCTAGACAAAATAAAAATTATATAGTTCAATAACTAGACAGTAATATTTAAGGACTCGCAGCGATGGTCAATACTATCCAAAACCCCGAAACCCAAGGAGTGCGCCCCGGGATTAAAAATCCGGTTCAAGAGACGTTGCTGACCCCTCGCTTCTACACAACGGATTTTGACGCGATGGCGAATATGGACTTATCCACTTGTGAGGAGGAATTTTCGGCGGTTTTACAGGAGTTGCGGGCGGACTATAACCGCCATCATTTTGTACGGGATGAACAATTTGAGCAAAGTTGGGAACAAATTGATGAGAGAACCCGCTTGGCGTTTGTTGACTTTTTAGAACGGTCTTGTACGTCTGAATTTTCTGGATTTTTATTATTTAAAGAGTTATCACGTCAACTTAAAAATCGCAACCCTTTATTATCAGAAGCGTTTCATTTATTAGCCCGAGATGAAGCCCGTCATGCGGGGTTTATTAATAAGGCAATGTCGGATTTTAATTTATCGTTAGACTTAGGCTATTTAACTAAAAACCGGACTTATACTTTCTTTAAACCTGAGTGGATTATTTTCGCGGTTTATTTATCGGAAAAAATTGGTTATTGGCGCTATATTACGGTGTTTCGCCATTTAGAAAACCATCCCGAACATGAATATTATCCTTTATTCCGTTATTTTGAAAACTGGTGTCAGGATGAAAACCGTCATGGGGATTTCTTTAAGGTTTTATTGCGATCGCAGCCCAATATGTGGCAAAGTTGGAAAGGTAGACTGTGGGCACGGTTTTTCCTATTAACGGTGTTTGCAACCCATACTTTAACCGTTAATGAAAGAGAAGATTTCTATGAAACTTTAGGGTTAGATGCGAAGGAATATAATCGTCATGTGGTGCGGAAAACTAATGAAACTTCCTTAAGAGCTTTTCCCGAGGTTTTAGATACAGAACACCCGGACTTTTTCCGTCGTTTAGAACAGTGTTCGGAGAATAATGTCAAGAATCAAAAAATTGATGCGACCGAAAAACCTAAGTTGGTTAAATTCCTATTAAAATTACCGACAAATTGTTCAACTTTGTGGAATTTACTCAGAATTTATTTAGCTAAACCTATTGATGCAGAAGCATTACGGGCGGAAGTTCATTAATATTTTTGTATAAAAACAGGGTTTTATAAATTATTGTAAAACCCTGTTTTTTAATTATAAATTAATCATGAATTGTGCCATCGGGCATCACCGCCCCATGAAGATTAGCATGGGTTAAAATTGTCCGAGTTAAGTCCGCTCCTTGTAAATTAGAACCCGATAAATTCGCCCCACTAAAATCGGCATAACTTAAATCCGCATCTTTGAAATTAACACTTATCAGGTTAGTTTTATAACTTTGTTCGGAACTCAAAACCCCCAAACCTGAAACTCCAAAAATGGCATGACAGAGCCTAGCTTTTTCAAAATTAGCCCGGTCTAAAATTGCTCCGCTAAAATTAGCATAACTCAAATCGGCTCCCAGGAGAATGGCATCGGTTAAATCCGTTTGTTGATTATGGTTAGGGCGAAAATTAGCCTCAAAAAGAATAGCGTGGGAAAGGTTAGCATGGTTTAAATTACATCCCGATAAACACGCTTTAATCAGTTGAGTTTTTTCTAGGGAGGTTTTAATTAATTTTGCTCCGGTTAAATCAGCTTCTCGTAATTGAGCCTGAGATAAATTGGCTTGACTTAAATCAGCCCCCCAGAGAATGGTTTCACTCAGGTTTGCATAACTGATATTCGCCTTAGAAAGATTGGCTTTTCCTAATCTTGCTTCTCGTAAATCCGCATAACTTAAATTCGCCCCAGTTAGGTTTAAATTCACTAAATTTGCTTCTTGTAAATCAACATAGGATAGGTCAATATCTGGAAAGTTACGTTCGGCGGCGGCGTATCTGCGGAGAAATTCATCAACATTCATGATTATATTCAGTTAAATCGATAAAAAAAATGATTAAACAGCAGATTTAACTGCTCGAAGTTGTTCTAAATGTTGGTTTTGTTGCTGCATTTGAACGACTAAAGATTCACAAACTAAATCACAAACATCAAATAAAAAAGGATTAGCAATTTCATAATACACGCTAACTCCTTGTTGGGTGCGGGTGACAATTCCAGCCTGGGCTAAAACTTTTAAATGTTTAGAAACATTCGCCTGTCCTAACCCGGTGGCTTCAATAATTTGGGTGACATTTTTAGCCCCAGATTTTAAACAGCAAATAATTTGTAATCGACTGACTTCTGATAACACTTTAAAAAAG
>DATNRE010000446.1:0-3414 GCA_036703685.1 Candidatus Obscuribacterales bacterium | reverse complement strand
CATGGCCGTTAAAGCAATAATAGGAACGGATTGCCAGATAGAATGGGCTTTTAATTGACGCATTAATTCTAACCCATCGACCTCGGGTAATTGTACATCCATTAAAATTAAATTAGGAAGTGTTGTTTCCGTGACCAGGGGAGACTGAATCGCATCTAACATGGTCTGACCATTACTAATTAATTCGACTCGATATCCCTCTAATTCTAAAACCTCCGACACTAATAATTGATTAAAGGGTTGATCTTCCACCACTAAAATTCTAGGGGAATTTTCAGAATCAGGCTTAGGATCTTTTGAAGATTCGGATGGTTTTTGTAAGGATAAATCGCAGGATTCAGGATTTAAACTGAGTTCTCCCCGCATTTCTGTTAACGGCAACCAAGCCCGAAATAAACTGCCTTGATTCACGATTGAATTAATCGAAACTGTTCCCCCATGTAATTCCGCTAATCGTTTAACTAAAGCTAATCCTAATCCCGTGCCTTCATGGCGTCGTGTGAGGGCAGAATCGACCTGTTGAAAGGGACGAAATAACAAATGCCAGCGATCTTCTGGGATGCCAATTCCTGAGTCTTGAACCTCTAAACAAAGATAGGGCGTACTAGCATTGACCGGAGAACAATCGGGTCGATAATCCTGAATCATTTGGCTGCCATAGGCTAAAAATCCACTTAATTTAATGCTTCCGGCTTCCGGTGTAAATTTAACCGCATTGGAGAGTAAATTAATAATAATTTGGCGTACCCGTCGTTCATCTAAAAACGCATGATGCACACGATAATCTAATTCTACAGACATTTTTAACCGCTTTTTATCAGCCCGAGGCTGCATCATTTTTAAACATTCATTACAGAGGCGGTGAATATCCACGGATTGTAAATCTAATTCAGTTTTACCCGCTTCAATTTTGGATAAATCTAAAATATCATTAATCAGTTGTAATAAATGTTGACCGCTTTTTTCAATCAGTTGTAAATGGTTGAGTTGACGTTCATTTAAAGGGCCGCCAATTTGACGTTTAAGCAAGTCAGAAAAGCCTAAAATACTATTTAGGGGAGTTCTCAATTCATGGGACATGGAGGCTAAAAATTCAGATTTGAGTTGAGAAGCCCGTTCTAAATCTTCATTAATTTGTTGCAAACGGGCTTGAGCTTGTATCCGTTCAATTGAGGCTCCCAGGGTTCGACAAGCGGCATTTAACATATCCCGTTGAGGATATTCTTGTAAACGATCTAAATCCCGGGATTCTAAAGTTAATACACCAATAATATTGCCATTCGTTGCTGGAATTGGAAAGATTCCTAACCGACCTAATCCGGGTTCTCGAAATCTGGGAATAGATTTAGGATGTTGGGCATAATTGTCAACAAATAAAGGTTCCCCCGTTTCCACTACATCCCATAATAAACCTTGACCATAGGGAATTCCCTGGTCTAAAACTTCCTGCATCGAAGCAACAGCAGGTTCTCCATAGGTGGCAATAAATTGACCAGAAATTCGATTAACAATGGCTCCCGCTTGGCGATTTTTTCCCTCTCCAGAAATGACTTTCACATCTCCAAAAGCCGCATCCATAACCGAGACTAAATAATTTAAGGCAAACTGGGCAATCTCTTGTAAATTATCTGAGTTTTGTAGGCGTTCATTTAATCCTAATAAAAATCGGAGTCGGCGCACTTCTGTATTTAAGCTGGCTTGGGAATTTCGATAATAGGTAATATCTCGAAAGGTAAATAATCGACTGCCATTAGAGGATAATCGGCTTTCAATTTCCAGACAAACTCGGTTATTTTGTTCGATGCAAAAGGATAAATTATCAATCTCGACTTGTTCTAAACAATTTTGCAGTTGTTGACAGTGTTTTGCTTCCCAATAGCCTTGTAATAAAATCTCGGAAATTAGCACAGATATCGGGGGTTTTTGGTTGAGAAATTCTGGAGATAATCCCCAAATATCGGCTAATTTTTGATTGAATAGGATTAATTGGTGAGTATGATTGAATAGAGCGATCGCATTATCAATCTGATTTAAAATCAATGACCGTTCCTCCCGCAACTGTTGGACATCTAGGTTAAATTGTTCATTGTTGCTACTTATCGGTTCCGTCATAGTATTTTTTTTGGGAAAAACCAGGTGAAAAGAGGTTGAATTTAACTCAATTAATGAATCTTAACAAATTTCTCAGATATCTCAATCATCAGTTCGGGGATCTCGGTTTGCCTTAGACGCCCCCTTCCTTGAGACAGAAAATCAAGACTTAAATGGCCAAAATCGCCAACTTTTGTAATTTTTGATATAAAATCAAATCTATGTGAAGATTTGTTTAGAATAACAGACACCCATTTAGAGAGGAGAAAACACTGTGGCTTTTGAACTTCCCGCCTTACCCTTCGCCGACGATGCTTTAGAATCAAGCAAAATGTCAGCTAAGACCTTTTCCTTCCATCATGGTAAGCACCATGCAGCTTATGTCACAAACCTGAATAAGCTGGTTGAGGGGACATCACTGGCCGATAAATCCCTAGAGGATATTATCAAAGCAACCGCCAATGACCCTAACAAAGCTGGAATTTTCAACAATGCGGCCCAGGTCTGGAATCATACTTTCTTTTGGAATAGTCTGAAAGCCGGTGGCGGTGGCCAACCCACAGGTGCTTTAGCCGAAAAAATTAATGCTGACTTTGGTAGCTTTGACAAGTTTATCGAAGAATTCAAAGCCGCTGCGACGACTCAATTCGGTAGTGGTTGGGCTTGGTTAGTATTAGATAATGGCACTCTGAAAGTTACCAAAACCGCTAATGCAGGAACTCCTATTGTGGATGGAGCCACTCCGTTATTAACTTTGGATGTTTGGGAACACGCCTATTATTTAGACTTCCAAAATGCCAGACCCGCTTACATTGAGAACTTCCTCAATCAATTAGTGAATTGGGATTTTGTAGCCGAAAACTTCGCCGCTGCATAATTGATCATTCTTTCTGAAATAGATTGAACCAACAGCAAGACAGTCATTCTATTTTTAGGACTGTCTTGCTTTTTTTATCATCTCAATTGATTAAAAATTTAACCATGAATAGTCAGGATCTTGCCCGATATATTGAAAGTACCCAGGGTATTTCTAAGTCTTGGTTATTAGTACAATTGCGGTTAAAAAAACTCGAAGAACGCCGTTCGGAAATTTCCCAGGAAGAATATATTCAAGAGTTAGCCCAACTGCATCAAGAATTAATGAATTTAGGAGAGTGGTGGTTAGGAATAGAAGATGAGGTTTTTTAGTTAAAATTTATATAGCGCTCTTAGAACAGGGAAGCTGATATTCTTTAATGTTTGTCGGTAGGTATTAATAATTAGTCCCCCGTTTGTTGTTGGGCTTTAGCCCCTCCCTAACCCCTATAAACAAACAAAAAAGTT
>DATNRE010000445.1:0-1911 GCA_036703685.1 Candidatus Obscuribacterales bacterium | reverse complement strand
ATCTAGTAAATCAGTGAGTAAAAGTTCTTGAATCCAAGTTTTACTAACTACAGTTAAGGGTAAGGCTAAAATTAAGCCTAACACACCGAAAAAGGTGGCAAAAAAGATTTGGGCTGTTAAGGTAATCGCGGGTAACAGATCAACCTGTTTTTGCATGATTAGGGGACTTAACCAATAGCTTTCTAAGTTTTGAATAATAACGTATAAGATAATCACTGCCAAGGCTTTCCAAGGAGTATCTAATAAGGCAACCGCAACGGGAAAAATTACACTAGCAGTTGGCCCAATATTAGGAACAAAGTTAAAGATTCCCGCTAATAGGGCATGGGCAAATACAAAGGGAATTCCCAAAATCAATAGACCAATGGCGCTTAAAAATGCCACAAAGGTCGAAGTAATTACAATACCTCCCATCCATTGTAATAGAACTGTTTCACATTCAGACAGAATAAAATCTGCCCGATGACGATAAAAGGAGGGAAATAGACGCACAAATCCCCGGCGATAGGACAAAGGATCTGCTAATAACATTAATGTAAATATTAATACCAATAGAAATTGTAAAAAATTACCAATTGAGTTAGAAAAGAACGCAAAGAAATTTCCTAATAGCCTTTGAGCTAAAGGCCCAACTTGTTCCACCATTTGGGTAAAATTCGGCAGCTTAATATCCAGATTTGGAAGCCAAATCGGGGGATTTTTAATTATATTGTTTAGCCAAATCAGAAATTTATCGTATCCGATGGGAACCAGTTTAATTAGTTCTTGAAACTGACCCCAAAACGGAGGTAAAACCACACTAATTAACACCGCACCCATGATCGTAATTAAAGTTAGGGACAAGACAACAGCCCACCCTCGCCCGAGTCCAAACCGTTGTATGCGACGCACTAAACTGTTAATTGCAATTGAGAAGACAACCGAGGTAAACACCAGTAGTAAGATTTGCCTAAACTGCCATAGAATAATGACAGCAATAATTAAACAAAGAAACCCGATCCAGTCTGCTAGTTTCAAGAGATTAACTCCTTCAATATGCTACAGCATCAACTTTTAAATTGGGAATGTTATGATACCCTTCCTATCCATTCCGATGCAGTACGAGTGGTTGCGATTAGTTATGATGGCCAACTTCTTGCCAGCCGTAGTGATGACACCACCTTACAACTCTACAACTTGAAAACCCCCTGCAAGCCTATAATTCTAGCTGATAATTTAGACCGAGAATATTCTGGCTATGGGTTAACATTCAGTCCAAATTCTCCCATACTAGCGATTGAATCTGATAAAAATGTTCATCTTTGGAATATAATTACCCGTCAAAATCAGGTATTGGACTTAGGATTATCGGTTCCGATTTGTTCTTTGGCCTTTAGTCCCAATGGCCAACTTCTGGCCGCCGGAAGTTTTGATGGTATCATTGGGTTTTGGGATCTAACCTCTAATCAACCTCTCCCCCCTTTAAAAGCCCATTCCTTTCCGATTTGGTCATTAGCTTTTAGTCCCGATAATTTGTTCCTGGCTAGTGGTTGTGGAGATGGGACGGTGGGATTATGGAGTTTAGATCACCGATATTCCGATGCTCTTTTAGTTGGCCATTCCTTCCCCGTTTGGTCAGTGGCTTTTAGTCCCGATGGTTTGACTCTGGCGACGGGGAGTGAGGACAAAACCATTAAACTTTGGTGGCTGGAAATTGGCCAGGAGTTAGCCACTTTTATTGGTCATTCGGGTGCTATCGAATCCCTAGTTTTTTCTCCAAACGGTAAAATTTTAGTGAGTGCCAGTCGGGATCAAACCTTGAAGCTATGGCAAATTAGCTCAGATTTGCAGGTAGGAAACCAATTAGACCCCGTTCAAAGTCTTACAGGTCATACGGGTGCTATTGGAACAGTGGTCTATAGTCCTATTGAG
>DATNRE010000444.1:0-4823 GCA_036703685.1 Candidatus Obscuribacterales bacterium | reverse complement strand
TGAATGTTCAGATAACCAATTATCAACGAGTTGTTCAATGATTTGACTCATTTCCTCACCGTCTATTGTGGCTTGGGTTTTCAGCTTCCGGTGCAGTTCGCGTGGAAGGTAAATAGTGGTTCGGACATAGTTGGGGTCTTTGCTTTTGCTGAGTTTTTCCGCACCGGATAAATCGTCTGGGGGTGTTGTGGCATCTTTGCCTTTGGCGACATTAAACAAATTATCAAAACGGCTCATGGTAATATCTCCAGTCCAACTTGTTGATAACATTGCCATGCGGCTTTGGAGTAGGGATCATTGACCTGATTAACAGAAATACCTTCTAAGGCGGCTTTCTGAAACACTGCCAAGCGTCTAATCCCCCCTTGAAAAATTGGGAGTCCGGCTTTTTCTATAGCGAGTCGGGCTTCTGAGCCACTACGATTAGGCTTGGGGGGAATCACAGTCAAAAGGATTTTATAATTACTCTGAAGACTATGCAGAGCATCGACCATTTGTAATGTGGCTCGGATTGCTAAAGCATCGGGAGAAGTGGGGAGCACCAATAAATCACATCCTTCCGCAATCGTTTTTAAGTCTTCGGGATTGGGTCGGGCTGGTGTATCAATCACAATATGCTCAAATTGCCTTGCGAACTTGACCCCTTGTTTCTCATCCACAACTTTCACAGGCAATGTCCCCCGACTAGCCCAGTCCAAAGCACTGCGGTTTAAATCTCCATCTACTAGGAGAGTGTCGGCTTTGGTTTGTAGATAAACTGCTAAATGCAGGGCAGTGGTAGACTTCCCTACTCCCCCTTTGAAAGATGCTACTGTTATAATCATCTGGACATCTGAATGTTTAAACATTTCAAGGACTGCAAATTACTAGATCTGCTGTCCTTATTTTATAGGTTTCTGAGCCTTTAAATGCTTAGATGTTTAAATGTTTAGATGTAAAGATGTTTAAATGTTTAATCAGTTCCCAAAACGGAATAGGCATTTGGGTCTGCAAACGGCATCGCTACGCTAAGGAGTGTTTGTGCAGAAAAGCCTAAAACACATGACCCCTATCAGTATCATCTAACCAATCCTCAATAGTCCTGAAAATATCCTCCAGAATAGGCTGTGTTTGCAATTCCTCCGCCACCCATTGCAATGCCTGGGGAATCTTCAATAACTTCCTGAGTCGGGGTTTCCAGTCGGTATGAGTCAACAGATTCCAAAACTGTGTCCAAAACCGCTTGAGCAATTCCGATTCTCCCGCCGGAGGTGCTGTACTTTCTGATTCAGGAACAGGAACATCACTCATAACAACTTCTATATTATTTGACTGCGGTGTTCCCTCCTCTGAACAGGAGAGTTGTCGATCTCGTTCTAACCATTGGTCAAAGATAGAGTAACGCCAGGTGGGACAATCAAAGACATAAACTCGTTGGCGAGTACCGTCGGGTAACTTAATTTGGCGCACACACTTCAGAGGCAGACCAATTTTATTGCGGAGGACATCCTGCACAATCCGAATTGGAGAGGCTTTGCTATCGGGACTAATCCCCAGATAATCCCCCACATCTCGACTGAAGCCAATCACCTTATCCGCGAACTCCAGAATTTCCTCTGACTCCGAGGTAAACTCCCTATCTAGCTCAAGTAAAGTATCAACTCCCAATAGTTTCAATACCTGGACTTGTGCCGATAATAACTTAATATCCTGCAAACAAACTTTGCCTTCCCCTAGTTCTAATTGTCTTTCTAAATAACGTTTATCCCGTTGATGAACCAGTTCAGGATGCAGTAAATAATAATGTAACCGCAGCTTGGGATAATCCCCCGCCATATCCCTCAACACCAATTCCGGCGAAACTTCTACCCCATAACGATAGGAAATCTCATAATGACGTTCTTGGGCTAAATCCTCTTTAGTTTTCTGGCGCTTGGTTTTCAGTTCTTCGTATTTCATCCGAGAAATCAATAATTGAGCAGCAATAAACTCAGCATAATTGTATTGATTAATATTTCGAGTTTCTGTCGCTTTCTCTAAGTGATTTTTGGCAGTTTGTTCTAAATGATGGAGTTTTTGAACCGTTCCTTTTAATTGTTCAGTGAACTCGGGAGCTAAGGGATCTAAAACTTCACCTAATAAACGTTCACATTCTAAAGCTGTTTTCTCAACTTCTGAGACTTCAATCAAATGCCCTTCCGCTTCTAATTCTCTGACTAAAGTTTTCCTAAACTGCCATTGACCTGCATTAACACGGGCAGCAAATTTAGCCCAGAATTTAGTATGTTTGGGAGTCAGTTGCTCATCAAAATCTATTGATAATTCTAAATCAATTTCTTGTAGAATTTTAAGATTGCGTTTAAACACCTTATTTTGAGTTGCCAATAAGGGTTTCCAATAAGTACAGCGATTACCAATTTGACCACAACCGTAATTTGATGCCCAAACATGACAAGGAACATTCAAATCTCGAACCCTTGCCAAGAATTGACAAGCATCTTTAACATTAATTGCCCCTTGGAAAATCCCAAATACCGCTTGAAAATGATTCACTAAATCAATACTAACTCCCGTGCCAATCGTAGGAGAAGTAATAACAACATCATAATCTTTAATATGATTATTGATATCTTCCATACAGCCAAAAGCCCCATGGGTTTCATCTGCCACGGTTTCTGAATCAATACGCAAAATCTTCAACTCAGGAAAAGATTCTTGCAGTTGACTTTCAATATTAATACAAGAAAACTTCCCTTTGACTTTCTGACTATCTAAAACCATGAGAATCGGAGCTTTCCCTACGGATTCATAGAGTTGAGTGATTAGATGAGACGGATTTGATTGATTATAAACAATAATTTTCCGTTGCTGAGAGTGTTTATATTCGTTGATATAAACCTGGGGATTAATTTTAAATCCCGCACAATCGATTAAATAATCAATTGCATAATCAGATAAATCGGCATCTTGAGCAATAATTAATCCCTCCGAACCCAAAACTGTTTGTATTAACTCGGTAAACATTCGACACAAAAGGGCTCGTTTTTCTATGCAGGTTGAACTATTGAGGAGATGCCAGATAATTTGTTCGACTTCATCTAAAATAACGATAGCATCCTCCCATTCAGAAGGATTAAACTTAGCTTGACTTAGGGGATGTAAACTATCAATACATAAACCAAAACCAAAGATAGAATCCTCTTGATGTTCCTGGCGGTCTTCTACCCAGACTAATCCTAATCTCTTACAAATAGAGCGCCCTAATTGAATCCGATGGCTAATCACTAAAACTTTCCGACCCATAGACATAGATTCTTGAATCAAAGGGATTAAATTCTCAGTTTTCCCCGTACCTTTTCCTGACTTAATACAAACTAATCCCTGTTCAGGAAAGTTTAACTTGAGGTAACGACTATTAAGTTTAGTTGCGGGATAAGTAATAGAATATTCTTTACAATAATTCCAATATTCTAAATCCGTAGCTTGAGCAAATAATTCATCAAATTGATGTTCACCATGATGGACAATAAAATCATCAACACCTTTATCGGGGCCAGGTAAAGTAATGACCCAAGCGGGACACTTCAAGGATTTTAAACATTGACCGAGTTTTTGGATTTCTCGATTAACTGCAATTCGGGTAGTCCGTTTCTGGTCATGGTCAAAACAAATATAGATGGGTCGGCCATTCGTTGCAAACCGTTCTAGTTCAGGAAGTAGGAAACTCCGCAGTTTCAAACCATTACTATCTCGCTGAACTCTTACCCCCCCGGTGATACCAGGTAAACCAATGGCCACATAACCCGCAGTTAATAAAGCCCCCGCTTTCTTCGCCCCTTCACAAATCGTAATAGGAATATTATTCTCTAGTACCCAGTCCCAAAACCCGATATCTTCTTGGGACAGAAGCGAGTCCAGTAGACTATCGTATCCGTTGAGTAAATGCGCCGGGGAAATATTGAAGGGAAGTTGCCAATGATGTTGTAGACGTTGTGAATATTCGGTGGCCAAGCCATGTTTGAGAGCAATCTTCAGACCAATATTCCAAGATACCGAGAGTTGAAAAATACTGGTGGGGACTTTTGGGGGATGTTCATATTTAATGAGTTTGGTTTCCCCGGTATTCCGGTCTGAGGCTTGTCGAGGTTGGTCAGGTTTAAAACAGCCCCAGTTTCCTAGACCCTGACAATACCAGCCCCCAAATTCCAAGTGTTGATAGGTGTGGAGGTGGTTAGAACTAAGTCTTCCGGCGTTGAGTCGCTTGAGTTGTGGGGAATAAAGTAAATACTCGGCGGGTTGATATCCTTCTAAACTAACAACGTTCAGACCAATGATATCTTGATGGACTCCAGAGCCTTGCCATTCGGTGAAATGGGATTCCTTGAGAAAATAAGGAGAAAAAGTTGAGTAAACGCTTGCACTATGCCCTGATTGTGTTAATATAACCATAAGTTAGGGTTTCCATGAAACCCTGGTTGAATGAATAATTATCACCCGCAGAAGGCTTGCCAAAGATTCCTGTGGGTGATTTCAATTTAAGCCTAAATGGTTGAAAAGGCAATCAATCTCGGTAATATTTAACAAATCTCTACGAGTCAGAAACTGAATCTCGCTGCGTGATAAAGGCTGGGATTTAAAGCCCAAAGCATTAGCCCATCAGGATTTAATTAAATTTTCAGTAGAATTCTCCCCATCAGTATCTAATGGTTAAAGTTGCAACAATCAACATCTTATTTGACCTCCAAGAATGGACACAGCGACGGGAACTCCTGGTTGAAGGACTGGCGGCAGAGAATGCGGATTTAATTGCTTTGCAGGAGGTCGTCAAATTACCGGAAGATACA
>DATNRE010000443.1:0-10793 GCA_036703685.1 Candidatus Obscuribacterales bacterium | reverse complement strand
CTTTAATATTGGTACAGCGATTAATTTAACCGGATTTACCTTAGCAGAAGCCGCTCCTTTAGTCCAAGGATTAACCGGAAGTTTTGCCCAACCGGAAGTTGTTCTCGCAGAAATTTTAAGCTGGACAAATGGACAGCCATTTTTAACCCAAAAATTGTTAAAATTAGTGGTTTTAAATCAGCAACACAAAAATGATCTAGTTGCTCAAAATAGTCCGACGTTATGGATTAAAAAGATCGTGCGATCGCAGATCATTGAAAAATGGGAATCCCAGGACGAACCCGAACATTTAAGAACCATCCGTGATCGCTTATTTCATAACTCCAAACAGACCGGACGCCTGTTAGGAATTTACCAAACAATTCTCCAAGAAACCCAAATACAGAGCGATGATAGCCGCGAACAAGTAGAGCTTTTATTATCCGGTTTAGTGCTCAAAGATCAGGGATATTTAAAAGTTAGAAACCTAATTTATAAAGAAGTTTTTAATTTAGTTTGGGTACAACAGCAATTAGCAAAACTGCGTCCCTATTCCCAAACCTTTGAGGCTTGGATTATTTCTTGTCAACAAGACGAATCGCGGTTATTAAGGGGACAAGCCTTAAAAGATGCTCAAATTTGGTCACAGGGAAAAAGTTTAAGCGATTTAGATTATCAATTTTTAGGAGCTTCAGTTGAAGCCGATAGAAAAGAAGTTCAAATGAGCTTAGAAGCCGAACGCGCTAAAGCCATTGAAGCCCAATTAACAGAGGAAAAACAAAGATTATTACAGGAACAAAAAACCGCTAAATTACAACAATTATTTTTAGGAGTAATTAGTATGGCTTTTCTGGTAGCTTCCGGTTTAGGATTATTCGCATTTAGAGAATACAGATCGGCTAGACTAAGCGAAATTAAAGCCTTAGCATCTTCTTCCAAAGGTTTATTTGCTTCCAACCGCCAATTAGACGCGATGATTGATGCAATTAAAGCCAAACGTAGATTAGACAGTTTAGGAAGTGTCGATCGTCAAACCAGGGAAAATGTAGAAATTGCCTTGAAACAAACTGTTTATGGAAACAATGAATTTAACCGCTTGATCGGTCATCAAAGTCTCCTGATGGGAGTGGCAATTAGTTCTGACGATCAATTAATTGCTTCAGCTAGTACAGATAAAACGGTAAAAATTTGGCAAAGAGATGGAAAATTACTGCAAACTTTAAACCATCCCGCAACAGTGACTCGCCTTGCTTTTAGTCCTGATAATCAACTGATTGTTTCAGGAAGTTTGGATGGGACGTTTACACTTTGGCGTGTTGATGGGACTTTAGTTAAAACTTTTGCCCATCAAACTCCTGTGTGGGGAGTGGCTTTTAGTCCTGATGGTCAACTCATTGCTTCAGGTAGTACAGATAAAACCATAAAATTATGGCAGCTTGATGGGAAATTATTACGAACATTTACTGGACATCAACTACCCATTTGGAATGTGGCTTTTAGTCCTGATGGTCAAATGCTTGCTTCTGCATCCCTGGATCATACCGTTAAACTTTGGAGTCTTGAGGGTCAGTTACTCAAAACCCTAGAAGGACATCAGAATGCTATTTGGGATGTGGCATTTTGTTCCCAGGGAAATTTACTGGTTTCAGGGAGTAGCGATCGCACCGCGAAAATCTGGAAAACCGATGGAACTTTATTGAAAACTCTTAACAGCAATGATGCCATTATGGGGGTTGATTGTCGGGGACAATATATTGCTACGGGTGGCAAAGATAATCAGGTTAAAGTTTGGAATATAGATGGAACTTTTATTAGAGACTTAAAGCAACATGATTCCGCAATTCGAGATGTTGCGATGAGTTCCGATGGTTTGATGATCGCGTCGGCGAGTTATGATCGCACCGTCAAACTCTGGCAACGCAATCAATATCTTTTAAAACCACTCTATGATCATCAAGATACAATTTGGGATATTGCCGCCAGTCGAGATGGAAAGTTAATTGCCACCGTTAGTGAGGATAACACCCTGAAATTATGGCACGGTGATGGCAGATTGTGGCAAACCCTTGAACAGCCCCGGTCTAGTTTTCGTGCTGTGATTTTCAGTCGGGATAGTCGTCTAATGGTGACTGGCAGTAATAACTATATGGTGCAACTTTGGGATTTAGGTATGGGCATTAACCCGCCATTAGGCAATCGCCAGAAATCTCCGATCAAACTATTACGAACTTTTACCGGACATCAGGGCGGGGTTTATGGTTTGGCGATTACTCCTGATGGCAAAACCATCGCTTCGGGAAGCGACGATCGCACGATCAAAATTTGGAATTTAGAGGGTAAACTCTTACATAGTATTCAGGCTCACCAGCAGAGAATTTGGCAGTTAGCCTTTAGTCCTGATGGTCAACTTCTCGCTTCTGCGAGTGAAGATGGTAAAGTAAAACTTTGGAAACCCGATGGTAAGGCAGTAAAAACGCTTATTGTTCACGATGGCGCGGTGTGGGGAGTTGCGTTTAGTCCGCAAGGAAATTTGATTGCTTCTGTTAGTCAGGATGACACGATTAAACTTGTAAAATTAGATGGAACATTACTAAAAACCATTAAAGCAAATAGTAATGGTTTAACGCGAGTTGCTTTTAGTCCTGATGGTCAAACTATTGCCACAGGTGGCGTTGATAATAATGTGAAATTATGGAATTTACAGGGAAAATTACTCAATTCTTTACCCGGACATAAAGGAACAGTAATGAGTGTAGCTTTTACTCCTGACGGTAAATTTTTGATTTCTGGAGGAGACGATCGCACGGTGATTCTGTGGGATATCAACAAGATTATTGATGTTAATGAATTAGAGTATGCTTGTAATTGGGTCAAGGATTATTTAAGAACTAATATTGAGGTTGAGGAAAGCGATCGCTCTTTATGTCCGTAGAGAATTACGAATTACGAATTACGAATTACGAATTACGAATTACGAATTACGAATTACGAATTACGAATTACGAAGGGGTAATGGTTTTTAGGAAAATCACCGAATGATAATTATTGGTTTTATTATAAAAATATAAAAATAAATTACTATTACCCATTACCCATTACCCATTACCCATTACCCATTACCCATTACCTATTACCTATTCCCTATTCCCTATTCCCTATTCCCTATTGCCTATTCCCTATTGCCTATTCCCTATTCTCTTTGTGTTTTTGCAACACATTTATTGTTTAAATATGTTATAATAATAAATGTAGATTTAATAAGAGGCAATATGACCAACTCCGAAACAACAGGTAAAAGCGTCAACCCAGAGCATCGCAGCGATGGTAGCGAACTTACTCCGGCCGAAATTCACACAACTGATCCTCAATCTGCTGATATTACCCCTGGAACTGGCTATACCACAGATGATGAAGGTCTGATTAATAATTTCGCTGTTGAACCTGATATTTACCCCTCGGAATATCCCTCACCCCCCCAACAAAAACAATATATTTTATTAGGAGCGGGGGCTGTTTTATTAATTGTTGTTTTGCTAATAATTACCTTTTCTGTTAGCTAAATATTAACGGGTGATGGTCAATAGATAGTGGGTAATGGGCGATCGAGAATGGGCGATATTCGATCTTAGAATAGGCAATAAATAGCCTATATGATTCTGATATAATTAGACTATAGCCAACTCAATATTCCAAAAGCCTTGAAATAAATTTCAGGCTTAAAACTAAAACCCGTTAAAACGGGTTAATGAAGACTGGTGTTTAGTTATCTTTAGATAGCTTTAGCTTTAAGCCCGAACTTTAGTTCCGGGCTAACGTGGGTTAAGTTGACACTAATGGGGCGCGCCTCGCCCCTACAGGGAAATATAGATATGCTACTTTAAGAAAACGCCAAGGAAATCTTTTAATACTTTTGATTTTATTCGTTATGCAGAAATTCAAGTTATGCACCCGCAGGAGGTGATAAATTCTGAGTCTTTTTAAGGATAAAAACAAAATTCCGGCTAAAATAACTAAGAAAAGATTAAATATATTGACAAAAGTATTTATTTGATGTAAAAATTGCGTTCATTTAAAACCAAATTATCAGAAATTCTCCGATTAATAAATAAAATTCTAAGCTCCGCGTCAATCTTTTCTAATTACCTTCCCTAATATGACACAAAATCCCCAGAATAATAGCCCTGAACAACCAGAAAAATTTTTTGTGGTAGCCATGGGGGCGTCGGCCGGAGGTTTACAACCTTTAGAAGAATTTTTTACCCATTTACCGAATAATCCGGGTGCAGCTTTTGTGGTTTTACAACATCTTTCTCCCGATTTTCCCAGTTTGATGCCCGAATTAATTCAAAGGCGCACCTCAATGGAGGTTCAATCGATAAAAGATGGGATGCAATTAAAGCCTAATTGTATCTATGTATTGCCCCCACGTCACACTTTAAGACTGGAAAAAGATTGCTTACGATTAGAACAACATCTTGCTGAGCGGGTCAATTATCCGATCAATATTTTCTTTAAATCCCTCGCCACCGAGTGGGGAGAAAAAGTGATCGGAATCCTGCTATCAGGAACGGGAAACGATGGTACAGAAGGATTACAAATTATTAGTCAAAAAGGCGGCGTTACCCTCGTTCAATCCCCAGAAACCGCCCAATTCACGAGTATGCCGAGTAGTGTCATACCTTGTGATTGCTTGGATGGGATTTTATCTCCTCAAGATTTAGCCCAGGCGGTTTATAGTTTAGTCGGCTATTCTCTTAACTATCCCATTACTCAAGTCAAAGGCGGAGATTTAATTCCCGTCGAACAATTTGAACAAATCCTGGGGATTTTATCCAAATACGAAAAAATTGATTTTTGTCAATACAAAATTAGTACCCTCAGTCGTCGGATTCTGAATCGTTGTGGCGTCACCCAATCCCCGAATTTAGCTGAGTATATTGTGTTATTAAATCAATCAGAAACCGAAAGAAAATTACTCCGCCAAGATTTATTAATTAGTGTGACTCAATTTTTTAGAGATCTTCCCGCCTGGGAAGTCATCGAACAGCAGGTTTTACCAGAGTTAATCAACTCTTTAGCACCCCAGGAACAATTGCGAGTCTGGGTTCCCGCCTGTGCGACCGGAGAAGAAGCCTATTCCTTAGCCATATTAATTGATGAAGCAATTCAGGCGGCTAATAAAGAAATTACCGTCAAAATGTTTGCCACTGACCTTGATAGTAAAGCCCTGGAAGTCGCCTCCCAAGGAATTTATAATGAAAGCATTAAAAATGATATTACTCCTGAACGTTTAGAGCAATACTTTACCTATAAAGCCGGCTGCTATCAAGTCAAACGCAATTTACGCGAGATGTTAATTATTGCTCCCCATGATTTAACTAAAAATGCCGGATTTTCTAAAATGAATTTGATTAGTTGCCGGAATGTGCTGATTTATATGCAACCTCTACTTCAGCAACAAGTATTACGCTTACTGCATTTTTCTTTAGCTTCCCAAGGGGTTTTGTTTTTGGGAAATGCCGAAACCTTGGGAGAAATCGAAACAGAGTTTATTGAGATTAATCAAAGATGGAAAATCTTCCGCAAACATCGAGAAGTTCAACTGAGTTTAATGCCCGTATCCCAGCTACCCCTATTAGCTCCAGTCACCCTACCCCCCACCTCTAATCGAAATTCATTTCAGTATGAACGAATTTTAGATTCAGTTTTTAATCTTTGTTTTACAGAACAACGTCTGACCTGTGTATTAATCAATAAAGACTGCCAATTACTGCATATTTTTCATAATGGTGCAGATTTGCTATCCTTTTCTACAGGCAAGCCTAAATTGGATATTACGGCACTGGTTCCCACTCCTTTACAATTACCCCTGAGAACCGCTATCCATCGAGCCAAACGGGAACAACAAAATGTTCTGTATACGGGCATTAATTTGTTCAGAAATGGGGTGAATGAGATCCTCAGTTTAAAAATAGCATTTCCCAATAAATACCCAATCATGAATGAATTTCTATTGGTTTTATTGGAGATAAAAACCACAGTAGAAAATAAATCCAATCAGATTGAGTTTCAGGTCGATCTTGAGACCGTAAAACAAATCACTGAATTAGAATATGAACTGCAACAAACCCGAGAAAATTTACAAGCAACCATTGAAGAATTAGAAACGACTAATGAAGAACAACAGGCTACCAATGAGGAATTATTGGCTTCTAATGAAGAACTGCAAAGTACCAATGAAGAATTACAGTCCGTGAATGAAGAACTTTATACGGTTAATTCAGAATATCAAATTAAAATTCAACAACTCACCGAACTGACTAACGATATTGATAATTTACTCCGTAGTACCGATATCGGGGTGATTTTTCTGGATAATGATCTGAATATTAGAAAATTTACCCCCGCTACCCGTAGTATTATTAATATTTTTCCTACGGATATTAACCGCCCCCTCAGCCATTTTACCCATAATTTAGACTGTCCTAACTTAGTGGAAATTTTATCGGATTTTGTCCTGACTCAAATTCCCTTAGAATCGGAAGTGCTCAACCACAGGACTCAAGAACAACTGTTGATGCGAGTGAATGCCTATCAAGGGGAAAACAATAATAATGATGGAGTCGTTGTTACCTTTGTCAATATTAATGAGTTAAAGAAAATTCAAAATAAACTCCAAGCGAGTAATAATTGGTTAGAGAATATTTATATTAATAGTCCCGTGGGATTATGTTTACTGGAGCAAAATCTAAAATTTGTCAAAGTTAATGAAAACTTCGCTAAGATTAATAATTTGTCGGTGGTAGAACATATTGGCAAAACCGGACAGGAGTTATTTCCTGAATGGGCAAATATTTATGAACCTTTAATGCGTCAAGTCTTAGAAACGGGCGAAACCTTGAGCAATATAGAATTTAAAACCCTCACCCCGGTCTTTTTGCAAACTCGATATTGGGTCAGTAGTTTTTATCCAGTTTTATTAGAAAATGGACAGTCTGGAGTCGGGGGAGTCATTACAGAAATTACCGAACAAAAACAGACTCAAAAAGAAATAAAAAGAGCAAAAGAGCGCCTAGAAGAAGCTCAAATTATTTCCCATTTAGGAAATTGGGAATTGAATCTCCAGACTCAAAAAATACGCTGTTCAAAGGAATTATTTAAGATTCTTGGCTTTGATTTTAATTTAGGAGAACCCACCTTATCTCAGTTAATTACTCGCATTCATGTTGAGGATCAACCTAAATTTTTAGAGGCTTTAGAACAACTGAAAACCCAAGGGACTATTTATGATTTAGATATCAGAATTATTCGTCATAATGATGGGGTAATTCGATATATTAATACGATGGGTAAGCCCGGTTATAATCAACAACATCAGATTACCGATATCTATGGCACAATGATGGATATTAGCGATCGCAAACAAGCAGAAATCATCCTATCCCAAGCCAAAAAAGCCGCAGAAGCCGGAACTAAAGCCAAAGGTGATTTTTTAGCGAATATGAGCCATGAAATCCGTACGCCGATGAATGGCGTGGTGGGGATTGCTCAACTTTTATTAATGACCGATCTTTCCCAGGAACAAAAAAAATTAGTCAATTTGATTCGAGATAGCGGCAATCTTTTATTAACGATTATTAATGATATTCTCAACTTATCAAAAATTGAATCGGGGAATTTGCAACTAGAAGAACATCCTTTTATTTTAAAAAATGTCTTACAGTTGGTTTGTGATCTGCTCCAGAGAGAAATTTCAGAGCGAAAAATTGACCTCACCTATTCGATTGATACCGATATTCCTGATGGTTTTTTAGGAGATAGCGATCGACTCCGACAAATCCTCTTAAATTTATTAGGAAACGCGGTTAAATTTACTCAGGATAGTAGTGTTTCTATTCAGATAACGGGTCAACCTATTTCCGAGCAAAGATATGAGTTAATTACCTCAATTCATGATCAAGGAATTGGGATTAATCCCGACAAAATCAATGATCTATTTCAACCCTTTTCCCAAGCCGATACCTCTATTAATCGTAAATATGGCGGTACGGGTTTAGGGTTAGTCATTAGCAAGAGTTTAGTCAATTTAATGGGAGGAACAATCTGGGTGGTCAGTCGGGGTAAGATGGGGGGAAATCCACCCCCGGAGTTTTTCCTAGATCCCGAAGAAGCTCAAACCCAAGGTTCTACTTTTTATTTTACCCTCAAATTAAAAATGGCTTCTGAAAGTGAACTTAATTTAATACAGAATCCCCCTTTACCTGAAATTCAAAAAAATCATGATCAATCAGAATTAAAAATTTTGATCGCCGATGATGATCCGATTAATCAGGAATTTGGGTTATTACTCCTGAAATTATTTAACTATGATGCGGATATTGCTAACAATGGATTAGAAGTCTTAGAACTGTTAAAAAAACAATCCTATGATATCATTTTAATGGATATGCAAATGCCCGAAATGGATGGTTTAACCACAACAAAAATAATTCGTGAATCCTCCCAAACCCAACCCTGGATTATTGCGGTAACGGCTAATGCTTTGGAGCGCGATCGTCAAAGATGTTTAGAAATAGGGATGAATGATTATCTCAGTAAACCGATCATGATTGAAGATTTTAATAATGCTATTTTTAAATATCTGGAAAGTTTAGGGAACAGGGAATATGGATAATACTTCTGACTGTTTCATATTAGTATGAAAATGTTACAATCTCCGTCTGGCGGGTCGCGGATTCCTGAAAAATATGGAAAATCGATTAGTTGTTTTTGATTGGATGAGAACCGTTGGTATCTTGATGATTCTCATTCATCATTTACCGAAATATTATCTAGGGTTAAAAATCTTAGACCCAGATAAAATTGATATTAATTTATTGTCTTTTTATGAATTAAATAGATATTTTAGTTTGGGATTATTTGTTTTTATTTCGGGCTATTTAATTAATCAAAAAAGACAACGCTTTCTTAACTCAAGGTCGCTGCTAAGGTTTGTATATAAAAAAATAATTAGAGTTTTTCCGCTTTATTATCTAGCCTTAATCGCTTTTATCTATATGTATCAGGTTTTTGACCCGGTTTCTATCATTATTCATATTTTGGGATTACAGTTATTATTTGTTTCTGCAAATTTTTCGGCTTTACCCACCCTCTGGTTTATTGGGTTAATTGTAATTTATTATGGCTTATTTATGATTTTAAATTATCAACCTATTCAACCCATTTATAAAATATTTTTAATCGTATTTTTCCCGATATTAATGGTAACTTTAGGGCTATATTTCCAGATCACCGATCTGAAAATAATGTTATATTATTTCACTTTTTTATTTGGTATATTCTCGGCAGAAACATTGTTTTTTGAATCTAAACTGTGGCAAAAAATTAACCCGCTCATTCCGATTATATTTGGTTTGGTGTTTTTACTCTCATTTTTTATCTTTCGAGAATATGGCTTAAAAAATATTCATCCCGTTTACGCCTATATTCTAGTTAATATGATTCAATTGGTATTTATTCTATTTATTTATAAAATTTGTAACTCTCTCTCCTATCGAGTCCCACCGGGTAAATTAGTTTATTTAATTTCCTATTCTTCCTATTGTATGTACTTATTCCATCGACCGTTATGGTTTTTGATGGTATCAATTATGCAAAATAAATTACAGATTGCAAATCAGAATCTAATCCTATTGGTTTTAATCGCTCTAGGATTTCCCTTATTAATTATTTTATCCTATTTTTTACAGCGTTTTTATGATCAAATGTAGTGAGGCGTTCACGTATTTAGCCCTAAAGGGCTTACTACATTAACTTCCTAACTCTTTTGACCGTTGAGTGGCGGCTTTCACGGCTTCAATTAACGCCGAACGAAATCCGGCTTTTTCCAATTGAGAAACCCCAGCAATTGTTGTTCCCCCCGGACTGGTAACCCGGTCTTTTAATTCGGCCGGATGTAACTTTGATTCTGATAGGAGTTGGGCTGTTCCTAATACCGTTGATAAGGCTAATTTTGCCGCAATCGGTCGAGGGAGTCCAGAGGCCACCCCACCATCGGCTAAGGCCTCAATTAAAATCGCCACATAAGCCGGGCCAGAACCCGATAATCCGGTGACGGCATCCATTAAGGTCTCCGCCACCTCTACCACGTCACCAACGGCCTGAAAAATGCCTCTGGTGAGCTCTAAATGGGAGGGTTGCACCAATTTCCCCGAGGCGATCGCACTGATCCCCGCCCCAACCGTCGCCGGAGTATTGGGCATAATTCTAATTACAGGATGGTGGGGAAAAGCGGCTTCTAATTTATTTAAGGTAACTCCCGCTAAAATAGATAAAATAACGGTATTTTTTGATAGGGTTTCACCCTCGGCTAATTCCGTGGCGATCGCCCCAAAAATTTGGGGTTTAATGGCTAATAAAAGGGCTGCCGTTGCCTGGGTTGTTTGTTTATTATTATCAGCGATCGCCACGCCATAATGTTTCGATAAATAATTACGACGCTCTAATTGTGGGTCACTAATAATAATTTCAGCAGCTTGATAAATATTCGCAGAAATTAAGCGGGATATAATAGCTTCTGCCATCACCCCGCCACCAATTACACCCAATTTAAACATAAAATAAACTCGTAAAATAAAGCCGTTAGCTGTTAACCCTTTACAGTGAAGGAAGAAGGAATCACCGAAGAAGAAGGTTTTGGGGGTTAGGTTTTGGGGTTCTAAGGTTCCAGGTTCTAAGAATTGTTAATTTCTTCCCTCCCCTGCCTCCCCTGCTCCCCCTGCTCCCCCTGCTCCCCCGGCTCCCCCAGCTCCCCC
>DATNRE010000442.1:0-1811 GCA_036703685.1 Candidatus Obscuribacterales bacterium | reverse complement strand
TTAAGCTTTTTATTTGGTGAAATTCTACTGTTCTCTAACTTGAATTTCATTAGATTGGAAGTAAATATCCTTAGCAAAGTCATAACTAAAGATACTCGAACCTGAACAGGGGACGAATTTGTAAGGGTGAGGGGTTTCTTTATGTTATGAAATATTGGTGTATCGTCCCGGAGGGATATTTCTATTTTCTTTGAGTTTTCAAAATTGCTGATAGCCAGCTGGTTTGCAAGCTAAAATAAATATCAGAGTATCCTCTACGGAGCATAGCGCAGCTTGGTAGCGTGCCATCTTGGGGTGGTGGAGGTCGTGGGTTCAAATCCCGCTGCTCCGAATCACATATTAAGTTAAGACTTATTAATTTAGTAGAAAGGATAGAATTGTAAAGAAGAGTTCTAGGAGAAAATAGGAACCGAGGTCTTCCCTGTTGGTCATCAATACATGCCGATGGTCCCGTTGTGCCGATGGTCCCAAACTTTGGGAAGAAGAGAGCAGCTTATAGAATAGATTAGAGAGCCACTTTGGCCATGGCCATCGGTGGTATATGATAAATGGTATATGATCAGATATTTCTACATATAGATTTCCTATACTACCATATATACTTAGTAGCTTATTAGGTTATACAATAGGGATTCCCCTATGCTAAAATACTACCTAATTTGCCTACTAAATTGCTAAATTACTTTATTGACGAGCACCGTATAGGAGAGTTTTCAAAAGTCTTGATCTGTTTTTGTTTTTTCTAAAAAAACTTCTGTCTCTTCCCTCCCATCCAGCTTTATGTTTATACTCTCTTCCATCTAAACAAACAAAAACAAATTTGTTCAAAAATCGTATATATTTGATGTATACATAACACCCGAAAGGTATAGTATACGAACCATAAGTTTCGTATAGACAATCTATAAATAGACAGAATAAATATATAGTATATACACTATATTCAACAATAATATATAAGCATTGTTTTTTGTTTTGATATTCCAAGACCAACGAAAGTGGGACTAAATCCCTAAAATTCCCGATGGTCCCGTGCCGATGCCGATGCCGATGGTCCCAAACTTTGCTTTACCGATGCCGATGGTCCCAAAGAAATGGGAGTCCCAAACAAACTTTGGGAGGAGTCCTAAGCTACAACTTTGGGAGGAAAAGTGCGGCTCTTCTTAGAAAACTTATTACACAAACCTGACAACACCAATTTTTTTAGGTTCTTACGGCAAAGCCTTCTGCACTTTTCTTCAGCATCTAAGTCCCCCCATCATAAAACAAAACTTTCCCAAAAACATGCCTGAAAAACAATTGGGGCCATATTTCACAAAACTCTGTATTCAAATAACGGATCCAACATTTGTTTTAGGTTATCATCATGGAATGGACATGTTGCCCCCGTTTCACTAGATGGTCCCCTCCGGGGGGGCTCCGGGATGGTCTGTGGTATCGGCCTATTTTTTTAAGTGGTGCCGGAATTTAAGGATATTTTAGGGCCTGCTTGTTCTCTCTATTAATGTATGATATACTTTCTTTGCACAGTAATTTCATGAAACTCAGGGCGTGTAGCTCAGCGGATTAGAGCACGCGGCTACGAACCGCGGAGTCGGGGGTTCAAGTCCCTCCTCGCCCGTCTATTCGGCAATATCAAAATCTTTGCATTATCCGATTGGATTTAGTCTTGCCATTCACTATTCCTCTTCAGGGCTCGTCGGCCTTTCTTTTGCAAACCATAATGTCTGACAGGCTGTTAGCGCTCTTTCCCCCCAGTTGCTTGTCGTGGAACATTATAAAATCATTGGAAAGGCCATATTATTATACTT
>DATNRE010000441.1:0-3560 GCA_036703685.1 Candidatus Obscuribacterales bacterium | reverse complement strand
AGGAAACTCCCTACCATCCTGCTTGGGGAGAAGCATTTTATGTGCGTCAAACAGTTAGGACTGAGGATGGGGTTTATCCGGTTAAACCTCTATCGCCAATATCCCAACAACTTCAAGAAACCCAACAGGAGTTAGAAACTTTACAATTGCAATATCAAGAGGTTTTGTTAAGCCTAGAACAAACCCAAGTTCAGCTACATTCGGGTACAGAAAATTTAGTTGAGTTAGAATCTCAACGGGATCAAATATTAGCAGAATTAGAACAATCTCAAACTCAACTCCAACAAGCTCAAACGGAGTTAGAACAATCTCAAACTAATCTTAAACAAACCCAAACGGAGTTAGAACAATCTCAAACTAATCTTAAACAAACCCAGAAAGAATTTGACCAGTCTCGTTCAGAACTACATGAAGTTCGAGAAGAATTAGAGTTGACTCAATTTCAACTCGATGAAGTGCAGGTCGAGTTAGAACAATATGTTTCCCAGTTTCATCAACAGAAAGAAGAAATCACTAAACTTAAAACAGAACTGGAACAAACTAAAACTCAAATCACTCAAGTTCAATATCAACCCGAAATCACCCTTAGTAAAAAATCAAAATCGGATAATGCAGCAATAGTTAAATTGTTAGCAAAAGTTCTAGCAGAAACCATTGAAGATTAGTGAGGATAGATGATTACAGCAACCCCTTTATCAATTTCTCCCCATATTCAACCATCCTTAACAATCACGATTTTTGCAGTTCCTAAAGCGTTTCGAGGTCATATTGGTATTATCCAGCGCAATGCTATTCAAAGTTGGTTACAATTGCAACCTCGACCCGAAATCATTTTATTAGGAAACGATGCAGGAACACAAGAAATAGCTAGGGAATTGGGTGTGCAAACTATTCCTAATATCCAACTCAATGCTCAAGGCACTCCCCTGCTCAATGATATTTTTTTCCAGGCTTCCCAACAAGCCACCCACCGAGTTTTGACTTATGTTAACTCGGATATTATTTTAACTCCTGATTTTCTGCCAACAGTTCAACAAGTTATTGACCAATACCCACAATTTTTAATATTAGGAAGACGGTGGAATTTAGATATTACTGATTCCATCAATTATAATAATCCTAATTGGGAAAAAAATCTACGCGATCGCCTTCTCCAAGCCGGAACTTTCAGTGGCGTTGGTGCCTTAGATTATTTCGTGTTTCCTAAACCCCTATTTTCCCATCTCCCAGAATTTGCTATTGGACGAGCAGGATGGGATAACTGGATGGTGGGAGAAGCTCTGAAACAGAATATTCCGGTGATTAATGCCAGTCAATTAATTACCGCTATTCACCAAAACCACGATTATAACCATCTCTCAGGACGGCGTTTAGAAGCGTTTCAAGGAATAGAAGCTCAACAAAATCAAACCTTTCTCCAGGGTCATTTGGCGGGAAATAGTGCGGATGCAACGGTTTACTTAACTCCTCTTTCTCCTAAGCACATCCCGAGAGTTAGTGTGATTATTTCTATGACCCCCGTAGAGACGTTGCATACAACATCTCTACCACAGAATCAAGCCATTGATAGTGTTTACCAACAAACTTTTACCGACTTTGAAATTATCGTTATTGATGATAGTTCTACAGGGGAAATGCGATCGCAACTCCCAGAAAAATATCCCTTAATTCAATATATCCATCAACCCAATCAAGGAATAGTCGCAGCTTGGAATAGAGGTCTGGAGGCAGCCCAGGGGGAATTTATCACGTTTTTGCACCCTGGGGACGTCTTTTTACCGGACAAACTTTCCCAGCAGGTCGCCTGCTTTGAGCGGAAAGCGGGTTCTTTAGAAATCGTTTTGAGTCCTTGGCAAACTGCTTTAGGCTCTAGGGACAACAGCATTAATATTTCTGCGTTTCAGTCGGTTCTACAAGGACGGGAAGGGTTGCACGGGGTTCATGCTTGGATGCTCCCGACCCTGTGGCAATTTATCCGCACTAGCACTATTTTATTGCGGCGCAGTTGGTTACAGCGTTATGGTGGCTTTCCTCCCCAACTCTCTCCACAAGCGGCTACCCTGGATTTGTTATTGAATTTATCCTCACGGGGGGCGGCGGCGGTTTGTTTGGAACAGCCCACGGTTTGCGGTTTGGAAACCCAACCCTTAACGCCCGAAACAATAAGTCAAATGGCGTCTGAGTCAGAACAACTCCTACGCCGCTATTTTTCCCGTCCCACCATTAAACCTTGGATGCGTCCGGTCGAGTCCCAAGCCTATACCCAAACATTCCTCTGGTTATCGGGTTTAATATCCGATGAGCAAGAAAAAGCAAAATTCATTCATTCCCATTATCGCTATTTTCAATTAGCCCAACCTATAACTACCCGTTCATAAAACCGTACTTTTGTCAAGCTGATCAATTTTCCTTAATCTTTTGTTACAAAAATTCGGGCATCGCCCTATCAGAATTAAGTCTAAAAATCGTTAAATTTGCTTAACATTTAACTAAGCTACGGGGTTACAGCCTTCGTTTTTACAAATAGACACAACAACCCCTTGGGAGCTATTTCCCTTACTCTACCACAACCCCGATGATTGCGTCAAATATTTGAGAAGTATTTTCAATAAAAAATCCGTCTGGAGTGCCTTTGTTTTAAATTTTAAAACAACTATAAATTATTGATAACAATATATTATCAATAATCTCTACTAAGAGGAAGAAGAAATAAATTGTCCCAGAGTCCCCTTCACTGATGACTGATAACTGATGACTGATAACTGATCAATGCTTCTCCTAAATTGCGATAAAACCATAAATGAATCGGTTCTCCTTGCAATTCTATGCCTTTTTGGTAACAATGAATGGCTTCTTTCAAATAACCTTGACGATGTAATTGTTGTCCTAGATCCTGATAAATTTCAGGATCGGTAGGACTATTTTTCTGCATTTCCCGATAGCGGGAGAGGGGATCTAGGTTAACTGCCTTTTTTTTTTGAAATTACACGACCCATCGCTTCATAAGCCAAATCAAAATCCGGTTTTAGGTTAATTGCTTTTTGCAAATAGGCGAGAGCTTCTTGATAGTTTTCTTTTTGTTCTAAGGCTTCTCCCCAATGTAAATGAATATCGGGAGAATGGGGATAAATCTCGCAAGCTCGGCGATAAGAACTAATCGCTTCATCCCACTTTTGGAACATAGCAAAGGTATGACCTAAAAGGTGGTACGCAACCGGAGATCCAGGGTTGAGAGTACAGGCGCGACGTAAAGCTACAATAGCATTTTCAATGTTCCCTTGTTGTCGCAGGGTTTGTCCTAAATTCTGATAGGACTCAAAGGAATTGGGGTTAAATTCTTGGGTACGAGAATAGATGGCGATCGCTTCTTCAAATTGACGCTGTTTCTCTAAAATTTGTTGTAAGCGAACTTGAATTTTTCCCGGATTTTCAGGATTCAATTCTAAGGCTTGGCGGTAAGCGGCGATCGCTTCTTCCAATTGATAAAACTGTGCTAAATTCTGTGCTAATTGATCATATAATTCCGCCGAAGTCGGTTGTAAATAACAAGCGTGACGATA
>DATNRE010000440.1:0-3532 GCA_036703685.1 Candidatus Obscuribacterales bacterium | reverse complement strand
CATTCAGTGTCCCTCCAAAACATTCTTCAGCACCAGAATTATATTTATAGCCAAGAACTGCATTCCCTTGTTTGACAAATAGAATGTACTGATTGTGATGAGGAGGATTCAAATTCGTTCGCTTCACATAAAGATACTTTCCATTTGGTAAACTTTGAATTGTTGATGAATTTTGAGCTAAAAGATTTGGTTTTTGAAACAAACTCGGGGGTTGTTCCGCTAAGGTTGCTGAAGGAATATTGCTAATAAAGGCTAGACTGGCAATTAAACTAACAATGGGTTGAATTTTCATCGGGTTTACTCTTATTTTAAAATTTTAGTTTGTGTTGTGATTAGAAACCATCATGATCACAAAAACTAAGCCGCCTCCCAAAACTGCACCTATTAAACCAGAGGTCATTCGTTTTTGGGCTGTTGCATCGTTATCAATAGTTGAAGTAATTGCAAAGTCACTACCCGATGAAAGTTCACGGCTGCGCTGTGCATTGCAGAGTGATGAGTCGCCACATTGCCGATTTATACCCACACCAGGGACGCTTTCATAAACATTTTGACTAACAGGCGTGACAGAAAATAGTCCCACACAACCTCCAATAATGGCACCAATTGTTGTTGCTGCTAAAGTCTTAGACATTTTTGAATCCATTAGCTTATTTCTGCTGAAAGTTTGGGTTTTATGAATACTTGAATACTATTTGAAAGAACCATAAAAAGAGTAGGATGATTGAGGCCCTGAAATTTCCAAAATCCAATGTTTAAAATCGTCAGAATCTAAGCAATAATTTCCTCGTCCTTGTAAAATCAGTTTGTAGCGACTATCGTTATTGATGCCTGGTGCAAAAATACCATTACCAGCCAATTTGCCAGTTAGTCTTACTTCTTTATAAAGTCTGTTATCAGCCACAGGTTTATCATAAAAATCAGTACCAAATTCAGTCTTTTGTGGGGGAAGGCTAAAGGAAAGATTGCCAGTTTTTCCTTGGGTATCAGTGAAACGAAAATTCCAAGATCGGTTATTTTTAGAATGTGATAGGGTATAGGTTTCTGATTCGGAAGCTAGACCTTTAATAGTAGCAAAACCCGCTGCACCTACAACTAAATTAGCGGCAGGGGAAAATTTTAGTTCATTGAGTTGTTCTACATCATAATTCTCTAGTGAGTCTGTATATTCTAACCAGGTTCCTGCGGTAGCACAGCAGCCACAGGCGTGAGCATTGGCTGGATTGATCAGGAAAAGGGCGATCGCACTGATGAAACTTATTGTGTAGAGTATTATGCGGTTTTTGGTCATAAGTTTTTGCCTTGCTAATTGTTCTTTTTGTAGTTTATTTTAAATTTGTAACCTCAAAATATCTATAGCAGAGATTTGGCATTCTAATCCTTTAATCACCGTTAACTCGGTTCACACCAAGTCGGTTCAATCCACCGCCAATCCCGTAGGTTTTCCCCCCGTTTCCCAATCGGAACCCGCCGCCAATGTCCTCGTCGCCACCATCCCGCACTTTGTCGTTGTCTCTGTTGTGGACTTTCACCCGACGACAATCGCTCTTTATTAATTTGATAACGATATCCAATCCAAATCGGTGCTAGTTTCTGTTTGGCTTGGGATTGACTCAATCCTTTAGATTCTGGCATTTGGGCAACAACATCATCAGGTCTAGTTTGCAAGAATAATAATGTTTGTAAAATCAGATTATCAACTTTTTCAATAAATTGAGTTTCAGTATCAATATCTGTATTTGGTTCTATCATTTTCAACATATCATTGATTCTTAAATCTCCTGAAATTGGTTTATTATCTTCCCCTCGTTCTAATCCAATTAAATTGCTATAAATGATTCCAGAGGATAACATGGTTGCCCATCTGAGTTTATCAACTTTTTCTTGACTATCTAATTGAACATTAGGAGAAACCTCCATAGTATTTTCAAAATCTTCTGCTAGAAAATGTGAGAATTGTACCCACTCCACAACTTCACCATCAGGACTGATTAATTCTTGCTGATTCGGTAACATTAGTAATCCATGTTGAATCACTTGCTTCATGTCATAAATTAATTCTGGTAAATCCGTTCTTAGAAATGCTGTTAATAAATCTCGTTTTAACCAATAAACCGGAACATCTAAAGATGCCATTAATGAAGCGGTTAAACAACCTTGTTCTAAAGTATGATCGTTTTCTAGTTCCTCAGATGATATGAATTTATCAAACCCATAAAGTAAACAGGCTAATCTCACTGTAACCGCTTTCTCGTAATTAGGATATCCTTTGATTTTAGGAAAATCTTTGGTTAATTGTTCATAATAAAGTGTTTCTGCCTTAATATGCTTCAGTAACTCTCGTTGGTTTTTTTTATGATCAGAAGATGACATTTTATTAAGTATAAATTTAGTTTAAACCAATTATAATCTACAAGTGAGCTTATTTAGATTCTTGTAATTCTTGAGCTAATCTTAGACTTTCACCATTGGGGCAACTATCAACTTCATTGGTAATTGTCGCAAATCCTTGAGTAATTAATCGTTCTCCAACAAAATCCTCTGGCAATTTACCAAGATTTGCATAAACTTCAGTAATCCATTGCTTCCCTTCCTTAGCTAAAAATATTACCCCAACTTCTCCTTGAGATTCTTTAATAATTTTATTCAGATAATTAATTGCAGCTTGAGAATTTTTATTGGGAACTTCTACACCACAAACTCGGATTTCTCTACTATTAAACCAACCTTTCTTAATAGTAAACTCAGTGGGACTATCAATTGACTTTACTTGCCAAACTTCCGTTATTTGCAGCTTCTCAGGTTGTGTAAATATAACTTTATCTTTTGTTTGTCTGGACTGCCAGAAAGAGAAAACAGTAAAACCCAATATTCCCAAGGCTACAAAAGCTGATAAAATCTTAGATAGTTTATCTTGCATGGAGAATAAATGCCGATATTAATTGGTTCACTGACTTTTTTATTAATTATAACCACTACCGTATCCATCGCTCAACAACCGACTCAAACCTGTGACCCTGCCTATCCTAGAGACTTAGCAGGAAATAAAATCTGTATTCCTTCACCACCACCGGATTTAAACTGCAAAGATATCACTTATCGGCGCTTCGTGGTTCTTGAACCTGACCCCCACAACTTCGATACCGATAAAGATGGCATTGGTTGTGAAGGACGTTAATTTTGTGTCCGTATCAGTTATCAGAGCGGATTAAATCTACTGCTAGTTGACCAGTGATCATTCATAAAATCATCAATATCGGATTGCTCCATATCAACTGAAAAGCAATAAAGACTTGTACATTTATCATTAGGAGACATCCTTCGGGGATATTTGTCGTTCTCATAGGATTTGGCATAAACCTTCACCCGACCCGTCCAACCGTTGGGAACCTGGGCAATATCTTTCTCGTTAACCAGTCCCATATTCATAAACCCAGGCTGTCCGTCTAATTTACCTTCAAGACTCACTTTATCCTTGCCATTCACATTCAGAAAACTACTCCTAACTGTTAATTCTTCTCCATTCCAAGCT
>DATNRE010000439.1:0-17702 GCA_036703685.1 Candidatus Obscuribacterales bacterium | reverse complement strand
TGAGAGCCTATGAAGCGTTGGTTTTATCCTATCATAATAATAAATTAATCGGTATTCAGGTGGCGATCGCGCAACGGGCAGATGCTGCGATCGCTGATTTAAGCGATGAACAACAAATCATCGCCCGTCGCATATTTTTACGGTTAATTCAGTTTGGAGAAGGGCGGGCAGATACCCGGCGTCAGGAATCTATAGAAGCTTTAAAAGCCAGGGGAGATAACGATCAAATCTTTGAAGAAACCTTACGGCATTTAGCCAATCGTCGGTTATTAACCCTAAGTGGAAAGGAGGATAAAACCCGAAAAGTTGATATTGCCCATGAAATTTTAATTAGTAGTTGGCCCCAGTTACAAGATTGGATTATTCAACGTCGAGAAGCCGAACAAACCCGTCGCCGACTGATAGCTAAAGTGGAAGAATGGGCGAGGTTAGGGAAGGATAAAGGGGGATTATTAGATGAATTTGAGATCATTGAAGCCCAACGTTGGTTAGAGAGTTCGGATGCAGCAGAATTAGGAAGTGATGATCAATTAGTAGCGTTAGTGGAATTAAGTAAAACGGCAATAGCGGATGAAAAACAACAAAAAATAGAAGCTCAAGAACGGGAGTTAGGGTTAATTCGAGAACGTTTAGAACAGGAAACAATTGCGAATGAGAATAAACATCAAGCATTAAAAGCTGAGAAATCTAAAAATAGAATTTTAGTAATTTCTTTAGTATTTCTAACTGGGTTAAGTGCATTTGCGGTTAATCGGATGATTGATTCTCGGATTCAAACCATTAATGCCTTAAGTAACTCAGCAAAAAGTTTATTTGCATCTGATCAACAGCTAGAAGGAATGATAGAAGCGATCAAAGCCGGAAACATGGTTAAAAAGTCGCTTTTCGTTCCTATTGAAACCAGGATTCGTGTAGCAACCGCTTTGCAAGAGATTGTGGCTAATATTCAGGAAGAAAACCGTTTAACGGGTCATACAGGATCAGTTTATAGTTTAGGGATAAGTCCCAATGAGAAAATTATCGCTTCTGCAAGTCAGGATAATACAATTATTCTTTGGAATCGCCAAGGAGAAAAGTTAAGACGTTTATTAGGACATAGTGACCCAGTGTCTAGTGTTCGTTTTAGTCCCAATGGTCAAACAATTGCATCTGCAAGTATGGATAAAACAGTCATAGTGTGGGACTTACAAGGGAAAAAATTGAAAAGTTTTCAATTTGATGATGGAGTCTGTAGTGTTGCCTTTAGCCCAAATGGAGAAAAACTAGCTGCTAGTAGTAAAGATGGAACCATTAAAATTTGGACAACTCAGCAATGGCAAGAACAAAAACCTTATAAATTTCTTCCTGTGGATGACTGTAGTTTTGTGATCAATTTTAATCCCGATGGTCAACTATTAGCATTGGCTGGCCAAAACAATAATGTACAGCTTTTAAATTTGAATGATGGCAGAATCCAAAACTTTTTAGGGCATAGTGATGCAGTCATTAAAGTTATGTTTAGTCCAGATGGTCAAATGTTAGCATCTGCAAATTTAGATCATACAATTAAGTTATGGAAAAAAGATGGTACTTTTATACGGACATTAAGTGGTCATACAGGAAAAGTACAAGGAATTAGTTTTAGTCCTGACGGTGAATTTTTAGTCTCTGGTAGTGACGATAACACCATTAAGCGATGGAAAATAGATGGTACTCTTATACAAAGTTTGCAAGGACATAGCGGTGGAGTTACAGAAGTACATTTTCTTAATGATGGCAAAAAATTAGTCTCAGGCAGCCTAGATGGTACAATTATATTTTGGGATTTAGAAAGAAAAAATTCTAACCAAATAGGAAACCATGATACTTGGATTAATCAAGTTAGTTTTAGTCCAGATGGTCAAATGATTGCTTCTGCTAGTGATGATAAATTTATTAAATTGTGGAGTTTAGACGGAACATTAATTAAACCAATTACAGGGCATAAAGATAAAGTTACAAGGGTCGAATTTAGCCCCGATGGTAAAAAGATTGTTTCTGCTAGTCGAGATAAAACGATTAAAATTTGGGATATCAACGGAAATCCAATTCATACTATAACAGGTGAAGATGGGGATTTTCAAGATTTGAGCTTAAGTTTAGATGGTACAAAAATTGCTGCTCCTAGCGGATATAAAATTATTAAAGTTTGGAGTTTAGAGAGCTACGAATTATTACAAGACATTCCAGCAGATATTTCTTCAATTTGGGATGTGCAGTTTAGTTCTAATAGCAAAATGATTGCTTCTGGGGGTAAAAGTCGGGAAGTGAATCTTTGGACTTTGGATGGGAAATTAATCAACACTTTTCCTGGTCATAAGGATAGTATATTTGAAGTTAACGTTAGTAATTTAGATAAAATGATAGTATCAGCGAGTGGTGATAGTACCGTTAATCTTTGGAATCTTGATGGAAACAAGGTTAAAACCCTGACTGAACATCATGGTAGAGTCAGAGCCGTTAGTTTTAGTCCTAATTATAAAATTATAGCTTCTGCTAGTGAAGATGGAACTATAAAACTTTGGACAAAAGAGGGAGAACTTATTGATACATTAGAGGGAAGATCTGCTATATTAGATATTAGCTTTAGTCCTGATGGTAATAAGATAGTCGCTGCTCATCAAAAAAATCTTAGTCTATGGAATCTAAATTTGGATGAGCTTTTACCTCAAAGTTGTCACTGGTTAAAATTTTATTTGGAAAATAATTCTTCTGATCAGGATCGCCCACTTTGTCCTATTTAGCTGTAAAATAATTTCAGGAATAGGATGAAAATTTTAAAATATTAACGGGATAATATTATGTCAAGTTTCATTAAAATTAAAAAATTAAGCTGTGTTCAATTAAACAATAGAGATGAATATGAATGTCAAGTAGAAATATTGATAGATAGAAGTAGAAAACAATATTTACAAATGAGATTGACTGAGGGACAATCATGGAGTTCAAATGATAAATATTATAAATTTGAAAACCAAGTTGAAGTTAGGATATTGGACAAAAATGATCAGGAGAATGAGTGTTTTTCAGGGCTAGTAAATCTTGAACTCTATCCAGTTGATCAAAACCTAGAAACATTGATTGATAATGAAACAGGTTACTATATTTTAGGATATAGAATTGAGTTAGAAAAACCACCAGAACTTTTGCCCCGACCAAAATTCCCAAATGGAAAACGTAACGATGCTGATAGTGTTGGTAGTCCATTTCCTCCACCTGATGGTCTTCCTAGTCCAGTGCCAACACCTGATTAATTAATGTCACTTCAACCCCGGTAAATTCCAACTTTGCACAACTTTTGTAATCGCATCTCGGGTGGCTTCTGCACCGAAACCCCAAGCCATTAATGCAAAATAATCCTTCCAGGGATTGGCTCCAAAGGTGGGATTATCAATATATAATTGACTGAATCCGGCTCCGGCTAAAAAGATAACGGCGATCGCATAACTGGTTCCCGTAAATAACTTTAATCGGACTCCGGCTTTGGTTATTTCCGGTGTTGAATTAGTGGAATGGGTGGGAGGCGGAGAGCTAATTCCTCCCATTGCCAATGGATTCTTAGAAATACCAGACCGGGGCGAAGATTGATCCTCTAATTGCTCGACTTGCTCTTTTAAATCATTTAATTCTGCTGTTAAACCCTTAAATTGTCTTAAATTAGCCGGAGGTTCAGACCCTATTTTTTCCTCTAATTTTTGAAATTCAGACAGAACAGAATTCTGTTTTTCTAAAGGAATTTTAGCAATTAAAGCCTTTAAATCTTGCTTTTGAGTCTCCAAAACTAACTGATTCATCTGTTGATAAATTTTCTCTAACTGTTCTCGGAATTGTTCGGGAGTTTCCAGTTCTGGCGCATTGTTAATCGTGGCTTCTAAGTTTCTTAATATGGCTTTCACTTCTAAATCATTAGGGTTTTTCTCCTCTAACTGGTGTTTTAGTTCTTGAGCGTAATTAAATTGTTGTAACCAATCCGCTCGTCCTTTTATCCAGAGTTTCCAAATGGTTTCTGCTTGTTCTAAAAGGGCGATCGCTTGTTCCCATTTTTCCGTTTGCAATTCCATTTTTACTTCAATCAAACACGCCTCAATATATTGTTTAAATCCAGCAATTTTACCAAATTCCATATCCTCCTGCATCTGAGTTTGTAGTTGTCCTATCCGCACTAAAATTTCATCCCGGGGTCTTCCTTGGGCGCGATATACAGAGACGATAATTCCTAATCCTGTTCCTAAAAATAATACTAATAGAGGAAGTAACCAAAAATCTTTAATTTGTAAAGTAATAGGAAGGGTTAATTCTCCTCCGGTATAGGTTAAACGTAAATTGCCGAGATATTCTCCACTACTGGGAGCTTGACTTAAATTAAATTCAAGCGGAACTATAATTTGATTGGATCTAATGGTTTGCCAATTTGACTTATTAGAAATAATACCCGATGCCGGAAATATGGTGACTCCATCCCGACGAGTCAAGTCTAAAGCTAAAACCCGTAAATCCTGAATTGAACTATTGGTTTGGACAAAAATTTGACGGGGGGGCTGTTTTTCTACACGGTTTCCCGCCAGGGTAATTTGAGAGGGTTGAATTGTGGTTTCAACTTGGGCATTTGCCACCAGGGGAGAGAGGAAACAAAGAATAGGTAAAAGGATTCCGGCTAAATATTTTTGCATGGGATTGTGTTAAGATTGAGATTGAGTTCGATGTAAGAGTAATCCTTCATATCCTAATCGGAAATCTTCAGGAATAATGGAAATTTCTTTCGGGTCGGTTAACCCTTGGCGACGATAGCGACGGATGGCTTCTAAGGCGGCTTGATTACTCAATAACGCTAAATCTGCCCCATTCCAACCTTCTGTTTTTGTTGCCCAATCGGTTAAATTAATATCAACTAAAGGACGGTTTTGATTATGAACTTGCAGGATAGCTAAACGACTATTAATATCGGGTAAATCGACTTTTAATTGTAAGTCTAATCGTCCGGCTCTTAATAGGGCGGGATCGATGGCTTCGGGGCGGTTTGTAGCTCCAATTAATAGGATTTCAGAGGCATTTTGTAGACCGTCTAATTCCGTTAATAATTGTCCCACCACCCGATCACTTACCCCGGAATCTCCCATGTAAGCCCCCCGAATTGGAGCTAAACTATCAATTTCATCGATAAAAATAACACAGGGCGAGGCTTGTCTAGCTTTAGCAAATAATTCCCGCACGGCGGCTTCGGCGGCTCCGACCCAACGGGTTAATAATTCCGGGCCATTGACCGCAATAAAATTAGCCCGAGATTGGGAGGCGATCGCTTTTGCTAATAAGGTTTTACCCGTTCCCGGTGGCCCCCAAAGTAAAATTCCCCGGGGGGCTTTGGCTCCGGTTTGTTGATACAATTCCGGGTAAAGTAACTGACCTTCCACAGAATCCTGTAAGATTTGTTTAATGCTGTCTAAACCCCCAATTTGTTCCCATGAAATATTGGGGGTTTCTACTTCCACCGATCGCAAAACTGAAGGCTTAATTTCCGTTAAAGCGGTGATAAAATCCTGTTGATTAATATAGAGTTGATCGGGAACGGGCGCCTCTAAAGCGGGAACCTGACGCCGTAAAGCCGTATAGGCGGCGGCTTGACAAGTGGCTTTTAAATCGGCCCCGACAAATCCCACGGACAAATCCGCAATTTCTGCTAAATTAACGGTTTGTAAGGGCATCGATTGTGTTAGAATAGTCAGGATTTCTAAGCGCCCATTTCTATCAGGAACTCGAAAGCGAATTTCTTGATCAAATCTCCCCGGACGTCGTAGGGCGGGATCAATCGCATCGGGGCGATTTGTTGAGGCTAAAACAATCACGCCTGGGGTTTTAGCAAAACCATCCATTAACCCTAATAATTGAGCCACTAATCGTTTTTCCACTTCCCCTTCGACTTGGGAACGATGGGGGGCTAAACTATCAATTTCATCAATAAAAATAATACAAGGGGCTGATTTCGCGGCTTTCTCAAAAATTTGTCTTAATTTGGCTTCGGCTTCCCCATAATATTTGCCCATGACTTCCGGCCCAACAATGGCAATATAACTAACTCCCAACTCCTCCGCAAAAGCCCTAGCAGTTAGGGTTTTGCCCGTTCCCGGGGGCCCGACAAATAACACCCCGCGAGGGGGTTCTAAGCCCAATTTTGCTAACAATTCAGGCCGTTTTAAAGGCAGTTCTACTAATTCTCGTAATTGTTGGATCACATCTCCTAACCCTCCCACTTCTGAAATAGTGCAGGGGGGATAGGAATTTTCAGGGGAAAAATTAGGGTTTTCCGATGGAGTTTCCTTAGAGGGAGGAGTAATAATTACAGAACGGAATTCGGTATTATTTCTGGGTATATTCCCCGTCCTAGGAATACTGGTGCGAGAACCAATTTGTACGTCGGTTTTAATTTCGCCACTTTTTATTTTTTCATCTAAAGTTTTTGCCAGTTCCAATAATTGATCAAACCCATCAAATAAATTAGTCATTTTAAAACCTGATTCAAAAATAGGGTTACGGGCGGATTTATTTAACAGGACTTACGCACCCAACCAAAGAAACCGGTTTTTTTTCCGAAAATACTTCGTTGTGACCCAGATATTATCTAAAAAACCCGGTTTCTCGGACTCCATTCGTAAGTCCTATTTAAGTTAATTATAACTGAAAAATATAATTAGAACCGCCCATAAAACCGTTGATTATTTTTAACTTGAGATCCGATCTAAAGCCCGTCTTCCTCCCCAACGTTCTACAATTTTATCGTCATAGTCATCGGCAATTTCTAACACGGCATTCACGGAGGCTTCTAATTCTAATTTATCGCAGGTGGAGCCAACAATGGTATGCTCAAAAATAATATCTCCTTGTTCATCAATCCCAAAGGCTCCAAATCTCATAATATGATTTTCTCGGAGGAGAAAATGTAATAAATCGGGAGAAAGTTCGACCTCTGTAACCACATAAGAGCGAGCATTAATGATGGCATCATCTTTTTCCCAAGGAAACACAAACACCTCAACTAAAGCTGAACCCATGACCATTGCCAGTCCTGGGACATCTTCTCTAGCACAAGGAAATTTGCCATATAACTCTCGCATCCAGGTGGCAACTTTGTTATAACAGGCTTCTTGTATTGCACTTTGAAATTGCATTTTTAGCTTTCTCCTTGAGCTTTTTCCTAAGTTTTAACATCTTTAGGGTGATTAGAAGCTTGGTTTGTATTATTTCTCAACACGTCAACAGGAAACCAGGAAGTCCCCAGGATTAAAATTAGGGGTCGGAGAGAATCACGCATTCAAACTGGGTTACACTGAGATAGAGTTAATCCTAAGTTGAGTTTGATTGGAGAGAAAACCATGGATGAAATCGCCATCACGAATGCAAAATTAATTGCCCAATTAATTACCGCCCTGGGTTCATTGGGCTTTTTCTTTGTTACGTTTCAAGCGTTAAAACAATTAGAAAAATAGGATTTAGGACTGTCTATGGCGGGTTATAGGCTGTCATAATTTTTAATTGTAATAATCCCTAGGGGTAATTCATGAATTACCCCTACATAAATTACTGAATCATCTATTTTTTTAAGTAGACTGGAATTCAAATCCATTCTCATCAGCATAACGATTTAAAAACCGCATGACTCGTTCAAAGATATCTTCTGAGTACACTTCAAAGTAACATTCAACTTTAGAAAGATCTTCATTTTCTGCATAGAAGAACCTGACATTGCTGGGGGTAACTTTGATTTCTCCCTCCTCGTCGCGTAACCATAAATTGGTGATTTGTTTCCGATAGGCTCTTAATCTTTCTATTGCTTGAAGACGCTCAAATAGCAAGACCACAATTTTTGTTTTGGAGTCTTTGGTTTTCCGTAGACTAATCCCACTAATTTCTTCGTCTAATCCATCAATAAACTGTACAGAGGTTGTCATAATTTTTTCCTCTCTGACTTTGCTCCATTTTATCCTATTTTTAAGAAAAACTCAATTTTTTTTGGGTTTCAGGTGATATTTAATCCTTGAATCGCTGCATCTACTTGTTTAAATAGTTCCCCAGGAGTTGAAGAATTGTATAAAATTATATCCGCCCGTTTACATTTTGCTTCTAAAGACATTTGACTATTGATTTTAGCTTCCGCTTCTTCCGGGGTTAAATTTCGACCCGAATCAATTTTTTCTCGTTCTATCAACCTCAGATACTGCTGTTGCGCAGAACAATAAATAACCCAAATTTCCGTGACTAAATCCGTCATTTGGGATTCAAAGAGTAACGGAATCACTAAAACCCCATCGGCGTAGGGGGAGGGGTTGCCATCAGGAGTCGGAATTTTTCCCGCCTTTAATTGTTGAATATTGTGAACAAAACAATCGCGCACAAAGGGGTGAATCTGTTGCTCTAGCCAGGTTCGCTCCGATGAGTCTGAGAAAATCAAATTCCCTAATTTCTGCCGATTTAAGTTACCATCATAAAGTAGAATCTCCCTCCCATAGCGGTTAACAATTTGTTCGAGAACGGGTGAACCGGGTTTCACCGCCTCTCGCGCATATAAGTCCGCATCCCAAATGGGAATTTGGTAAGTCGTGGCGAGGTAATGGGATACGGTGGTTTTCCCGGTTCCTATCCCGCCTGTAAGACCAATTAAACGCATAATTCTGTTTTTTAATCTATAATACTATTTCTAATAGTAATAGTATTAGTTGATCTGGGTGGCTTCTGTCGAAAATAAATAGTAGATTCCCTTTCGGTAATTGTTTATTAAAGGCATAAACCCTTATGCAGCCTGGACGTTTTGTTAAGTTGGTTTTTATCTCCCTGCCTTTAACTGGATTTTGGACGGTGGGGATGAATGGGTTCTCGGATTTTTTGAGTTATACTTTTAAACTTAATCTTCCCATAAACCGAGTTTTTGCCCAATCTATTGTTCCCGAACCTAATAGTACCAATACCCTGACCAATTCCGTTAATAATCGTGTGGATATTACGGGCGGTCAACGCTCAGGAGACGGAAGAAATTTATTTCATAGTTTTACTCAATTTAATGTTCCACCGGGTCAGATTGCCAATTTTGTTTCTAATAATTCAATTCAAAATATTTTGAGTCGTGTGGTGGGCGGACAACCTTCCTTAATTGAAGGTTTAATTCAAGTCACCGGAGGCAATTCTAACCTATTTATTTTAAATCCTTCGGGAATGATTTTTGGGCCGGGAGCGCGTTTAGATGTTCCGGGTTCATTTACCGCCACAACTGCTACAGGCATAGGATTTAATTCCGGTTTATTTAATAGCTTAGAGTCTAATAATTATAATAGCCTTTCAGGAGAACCCAATAGTTTTCTATTCTCCACATCTAACCCCGGTAATATTGTTAATTCTGGAGAACTCACGGTTTCCCAGGGACAAACCCTAACCTTAATTGGCGGAAATGTGATTAATACCGGAACTCTGAATGCCCCCGCCGGACAAATTACAATTGCAGCTATTGAAGGAAATAATTTAGTTAGAATTAGTCAAACCGGATATTTACTTAACCTAGAAATTGAAACTATTACACCCAATTATGGTAATGATAAATCCGTAATTAATCCCCTAGATTTACCTAAGTTATTAACCGGAAGTTCAGAAAATAATCAAGCGTCTATTGTCAATATTTTACCCGATGGAACCGTAGAATTAACAGCCATTAATACTCAATTTCCCACTCAAGGGGGGGTGGCTTTAGTTTCCGGTTTTTTGGATACCAGAAATACCAATTTTAATTCATCCGCCCCTAATCCTCCTCAAGTTAATATTATTGGCAATGATATTCAGTTATTAAATGCAAAAGTTGATGTTTCTGCTGCCAATGGTGGAGGCACAGTTAGAATTGGAAGTGATGATCAAGAAAATGGTCTTTTTCCCACGGCTTCCCGTACCGTTATTAATGAACAATCGATTATTCTAGCCGATGGCTTAACCGATGGAAATGGCGGACGAATAATCATTGGAGCCAATGATTTAACTCAATTTTTGGGTAATATTAGCGCTCAAGGGTCTTCTAATTCTAACAGCACTCAAAGATTAGGAGGATTTGCTACAATCACTAGCCAGAATAATCTGAATATAGCTGGCAATATTAATCTCAAAACCACAAATTCAACCCCAGGAACTTTATTAATTAATGCTCCAGAAATCAATATTGGAAATCCCGAGCAAAACTCAGCTAATATCACCCTATCCGATCAAACTTTAGAAAATTTTGCTCCCACAGCAAACGTGGTTATAGAAGCAAAAAATAGTATTAATATTGGGAATCTAACTGATAATCAATTAAACTTTCCTACTGCCACTGGAACCTTAACTTTTACCGCCGATGCGGATCAATCTGGGAGTGGTAATTTTACTATGAATTCAGGAAATACTCTCCAGACTTCCGGTGCGTCAATTGTCATTACTGGGGTGAATTTAATTACCGGAGATATTATGACCCAAGGAGGAAATTTAGACCTAACCGCAACTAATAATGGGGGAATTCAGACTGAAAACCTATCGACTTCGGCGAGTACCCAAGGCGGAAACATAACCCTTAAAAGCGATCGAGATATTATTACTAATACTCTCTCCACCCGTGCGAGCGCAAATGGCACTGGAGGTAATCTCAATTTGAATGCTTTAAACCGGATTCAAACTAATAGTATTAATACTTCTGGCAGTGCTAAAGCGGGAGATATTACCCTCAGTAGTTCCCAAGGAGATATTATTTTAGAGGGAAATTCTTATACTATTGATGCGACTTCTAGTGAAGGTTCGGGAGGAAATATATTAATTAATACTCCCAGGACTTTAAGCACAAATTTAATCGATACAAGAGGAGGAGAAACCGGAGGAAATATTATCCTCAATGCCGAATTAGAAGTGGAAGCCAAAGGACTCAGAACCGGAACATTTGATCCGGTAGAAACTGCTACGGGAAATATTGAAATTACCAGTGATGAAATTAATTTTACGGGGGATGAAAACTCAATTCAGGGTCAAGGTCAAATTAGATTACAACCCGCAACGGAAGCTCAAGATATTGAAATCGCAGGTCAAGATAATAATTCAGAACTCACTTTAAATTTAACCCCCGGTGATTTAAACCGTTTAGAAAATGGATTTCAAGAAATTATTATCGGTGGAAATCAAGGCAATGGAACTATTTTTCTCGCTGGAGATATTGCTTTCAAAGATCCCATTATTATTCAATCTCCTCGGGGAATGATTGCCAGTGGAACAGCATTTCGAGAACAATTTTATACCCTGACTGGTTTAGATAATGCGAGTTTAAAACTATCAGCATTAGACAATATTACCGTGGGGAACTTAATTACTAATGGTCAAAATATTTCCCTGACCAGTGAATCTGGGACGGTTTCTACCCAACAGATATCAACAGGAAATTCCGCCTCTGCTACGATTCATTTAACCGGAACAGAAGTTAATTTATTAGGAGGAATCAATTCTGTTCAAGGTGCGGGAGTTGTAATTTTACAACCCAGTCGCAGCACCCAAGCTATGACTTTAGGGGGGACAGAAAATGTCTCTACTTTTGATGTGAGTAGTCGAGATTTAGAAGCCTTAAGCAATGGATTTAGTCAAATTAGAATTGGCCGTGGAGATAGTACAAATAGCCTCACTTTAGGCGGAGATTTTACCGTTTATGATCCGATTAATTTACAAGCCCAATCGATTATTGGAACAGGTGAGATTAGGGGAGTTGATAATGGGTCGGTTGCCTTGACCGCCGGATCAAATATTTTAATTGGGGATATCAGTACCCGGGGGGGAAGTATTCAAATTACCAGTTCTCAAGGAGAAATTCGCACAGGATCGTTACAATTATTATCAGAAAATCAAAACCCTGGAAATATTAATTTATCGGCATTAGGTAATATTGAAACGGGAGAAATTAGTTCTACAAATCAGGTTAATATTAATCAAAATAGTGGCGTTTTATTAAATAATCAAGATATTAATTTAAACAGTCGTAATGGAGGGATTAGAGTTAATGGTCAGATTTTTAATTCATCCACGGAGGGTGATCAGGTCGCGATTGAATTGTTGGCATCGGGAAATATTATCACCGGGGATATTAAAGCCTCTCGAGGAATTAATCTTAATAGCTCGACCGGAAGTATACAATCAGGAAACTTAAATTCGGTCGGAATTAGAGAAGGAGGAAATATTTTTGTATTTGCAGGTAATGGGATTAATAGTGGACGAATTAATGCGAGTTCTACGGAAGGAAAAAGCGGAAATATTTCTTTAAATTCCAGCCAAGATATTGATGTTATTTTTCTGCGGGCGGAAGCAGGAGGTCAAGGTGGTGATATTGGTATTTCAACCCGTGGGTTATTTAGAGCTACAGGAGTTTTTAATAGTCGAAATCAAGTTAATGCCAGTATTTCCACCGTAGGAGGAGAAAAAAGTGGTTTAATTGCCCTACAACAAGGGGGCGATTATTGTGGCACGGCTGAATGTAGTAATATTCCTTTTACCATCGGAAATCCACTTTTAAATGGGACGGCTGGAGCGATTACTGATGGCAATTTAGTCAGTATTTTACCTTTAACTAATTCTACCTCTAATCCTAATCAATCCACAGGAGAAACCCAAGCTATTGTTAATCAAATTAATTCCGAATTACAAGGGACTAATTCAGAAACGCCCACCTCTCCCATACCCTCTCAAGCGGATAATACAACACCCGTTTTAACCGAAGCAACTTCCGATTCTGTGCTGGAAAATACCTCGGATATTTCATCAAATTCTCAGGAATCTTTAGAATCCTTAGAAAACCCTATGATTCCTTTAAATACTCCCACTATTCTAACGGATCAAATAGGGTCAAGTTCTATCCTTTCTTCCTTGGCTCAAATTGATACCTTTCGAGGAATTGAATTTTCTAACTATTTAGGTTCACATTCAAAAAATACCCCGATCACGAATCAAGGGATTCGTAAAACATTAAATGAAATTTATAAATTAACCGGATATAAAACCGCTATTGTCTATGTATCCAGTCAATCTAATCAATTAGAATTAAGGTTGATTTTACCCAACGGACAACCTCTATTTAAAAGTATTCCTGTTCCTCGAGAAACCGTATTAAAAACCGCTAGAACTTTTTCTAATCAAATCCGTTCCCCTGAAAATTTAGAGGATACTCGCTATAAAGAAAATGGTAAACAATTATATGAATGGTTAATTGAACCCCTAGTCAGCCAATTAGAAGCCGAGGGAATTAATACCTTAGTTTTTTCCATGGATACGGGATTAAGAACCTTGCCCCTAGCCGCCTTATATGACGGAAAACAATTTTTGTTAGAACGCTATAGTTTAGGACTAATTCCGAGTTTAAGTTTAACAGATACTCGCTATGTTAATATTAATAACTCGAGGGTATTAGCGATGGGAGCATCTATTTTTACCGACTCTAATCAACCCTCTCTCCCCGCAGTTCCCATGGAGTTAGACTTAATTCTTAACCAAAATACTTGGCAAGGAAAATCATTTTTAAATGAAGATTTTACCGTTAAAAATCTGATTTCTCAACGTAGTCAAAATCAATTTTCAATTGTGCATTTAGCTACCCATGGAGAATTTCAGACTTCTGGGTCTGACCAATCTTATATTCAATTTTGGGATCAAAAATTACGGTTAAATCAACTTAGAAATCTGAAGTTAAATCAGCCTCCCGTAGAATTATTAGTTTTGAGTGCTTGTACAACAGCCGTGGGCGATGAAAAAGCAGAATTAGGGTTTGCGGGGTTAGCGATTCAAGCTGGGGTTAAATCGGCTTTAGCGAGTTTATGGTATGTGAGTGATGCGGGAACTTTAGGGTTAATGAATACGTTTTATCAAGCCCTATCAACCAGTCCGATTAAAGCCGAAGCTCTACGACAAGCTCAACTCGGAATGTTACAGGGAAAAGTTCGTTTAGAACAGGGTTATTTAATCAATGAAACTGGAACTAATACGGCTAAAATTCCCCTGCCTCCAGAAATTGCTTCCCGTGGAAATGTGGATTTATCTCATCCTTTTTATTGGGCAGGTTTTACTTTAATTGGTAGTCCTTGGTAAAATTATATTCTGATCAGCTATACTATAATTATCTCTCAAATTAATTATTGAATATCCGAAAATAAAGGTACTAAATCCATGGTACAAACCCCATCTAAAATTATCACTGTAGCAGAGTTTCTGCAACAACCTGAAACCAAACCCGCCAGCGAATATATTGAAGGTCAAATTATCCAAAAACCCATGCCCCAAGGAAAACATAGTACAATTCAAGGTGAACTTGTTACCGCCATTAACGCTATTTTAAAACCAACCAAAATTGCCCGAGCATTTCCCGAACTCCGGTGTACTTTTGAGGAACGTTCTATTGTTCCTGATATTTCTGTTTTTACTTGGGATAGAATTCCTCGGGATGATAATGGTGCAATTGCCAATATTTTTTTAAGCGCGCCGGACTGGATGATTGAAATTTTATCCCCGGATCAAAGTCCAACAAAAGTGATTAAAAAAATTCTCTATTGTCTGAATCATCAAACTCAAATGGCTTGGTTAATTGATCCTGAAGAACAATCTATCTTTGTTTATCACGCTCAACAACAAACAGAAGTTTTTGAACAACCCGAATCCCTAATATCTGTTCCTCCATTTGCCTCGGATCTTAAACTAACAGTTGGCGAGTTATTCGCTTGGCTTTTGGAATAAAAAGATCATATATTATTGTTAATAAGCCCTAAAAATACTCTACAATTTGATCAGGTAAATTGCAGCCCGGAGAATTAAACTCTAAAAACCATTGTCATCAATTGTTGACGGTTGACAAACCAAACAGTCAGTTAATGGGGAAAACTAGGAATCTGAGTTGTTCAGCAACGGCTATATTAATATATTGAACAATCTTGACCGTGAATATCGATTAAGATGACTAACCACCAATACTCAAAAGTTTAACGGAAACAACTATGGGAAAACCGACCGGCTTCTTAGAATATCTGCGGGAGTTACCGTCTGAACTCGCCCCCCTTGACCGGGTGCATAACTGGGATGAGTTTCATCTACCCATGGAGGAGGACAAACTTCGTACCCAAGCCGCCCGGTGTATGGACTGCGGCACCCCCTTTTGCCATACGGGAACGATTATTAGTGGCATGGCCAGTGGTTGTCCGATCAATAACCTGATCCCCGAATGGAATGATTTAATCTATCGGGGACTGTGGAAAGAGGCCCTAGACCGTCTGCACAAAACCAATAATTTCCCCGAATTTACGGGTCGGGTTTGCCCCGCGCCCTGTGAGGGTTCCTGCGTTTTGGGCATTCATAACCCTCCGGTGACGATTAAAAATATTGAATGTTCGATTATTGATAAGGGTTGGGAGGAAGGCTGGATCACCCCAGAACCTCCGGCTAAACGCACGGGCAAAAAAGTCGCGGTGATCGGTTCTGGCCCGGCGGGCCTATCGGCGGCGGCCCAACTGAATAAAGCCGGTCATTGGGTGACGGTTTTTGAACGGGCTGACCGTCCGGGGGGCCTGTTAATGTACGGTATCCCGAACATGAAACTGGATAAGGAACAGGTGGTTTTGCGGCGTCTGAAGGTCTTGGAAGACGAGGGCATTAAGTTTATTTGCAATACCGAAGTTGGTAAGGACTTTCCGGCTGAAAATCTGTTAAAAGAGTTTGATGCGGTACTTTTATGTACGGGAGCAACTAAACCCCGGGATTTGCCTATTGAAGGGCGCGACCTGAAGGGGATTCATTTTGCCATGGAGTTCCTCACAGCCAATACCCAAGCGGTTTTAAATAAGCAACCCGGTAGTGATTTTATCTCCGCCCAGGGGAAAGATGTGGTGATTATTGGCGGTGGAGATACGGGGACGGACTGCGTAGGAACGTCGATTCGTCACGGTTGCAATACGGTTATCCAGTTGGAGATTTTGCCCCAACCGCCCACAGAACGGGCTGCTAATAATCCTTGGCCGGAGTGGCCGAAGGTTTATAAAATGGATTATGGCCAGGAGGAAGCGGCGGCGAAATTTGGCTCCGATCCTCGGGTTTATCTAACCACTGCAACTAAGTTTGAAGGGGATGAACAGGGGAATGTGAAAGCTATTCATACCGTCGAGGTGGAATGGGCGAAAAATGAGCAGGGGCAATTTATTCCTAAGCATATTCCCGGCACGGAAAAGGTGACTCCCACCCAATTAGTATTACTGGCGATGGGGTTTCTTGGGCCGGAACAACCGTTATTAGACAGTTTGGGTTTAGAACGGGATGCCCGCAGTAATGTTAAGGCTGAACACGGCAAGTATGCTACCAGTATTCCGGGGGTATTTGCGGCGGGGGATTGTCGTCGGGGCCAAAGCCTTGTGGTTTGGGCGTTTAATGAGGGTCGTGGAGCCGCCCGGGAATGTGATTTGTATTTGATGGGACAGACGGACTTGCCTTAATTTGTTGTTAGAAATCCCTCCTTTTTTTGGGGGGATTATTTGTCAGTTTGGGGCGGGTTTAGGGAGATTATTTGTAAGGCAGGGCGGGTTTATGGAGATTATTTGTAATTATCAAAGGTTAACTTTAACCCGCCCCTACAAGCTTGTAGGGGCAGGTTCGCCGACCAATTTTGTCAACTACCAATAACCTGAATAAACCTGCCCCACCCCAAGAGGATATAGTTGCTCGATAAATTTTGGTTAACATTCAATTAATTATAGAGTTTGGAAAGGATTTTTAACTAAATTAACATTATAATATCGGGGATCGGAGGTGACTTCTTCTCCGATCCAATGGGGAATATCAATACTTTGATCTTCTGTTTCTAGTTCGACTTCTGCTAAGATTAATCCTTGATTTTCTCCCCCAAATTCGTCAACTTCCCAGATTAAATTACCGATATTAATTTTATATCGGGTCTTTTCAATTAAGGGGCGATCGCATAATGTTTCTAATAATTCTTCAGCATCTTCAACGGGGATTTTATACTCGAATTCCGCCCGACTGCTTCCCGTTGTTAAGCCTTTAATGGTTAAATATCCCTGACTTCCTACGACCCGCACCCGCACCGTGCGACCATTGATATTAGCAATATAGCCTTGACGATAGGTTTCTCCTACCGCAAGCGATCGCCATTCATCCCCTGTAACTAAAAATTTTCGTTCAATTTCTATTGCCATTTGTAGTGATCTAAAAAATTATCTGCTCACGATTATACCATAAAATTTTATATTTTTATCAACAAATAAAAAAAATCCCGTTGTTGCGCTTCAGCGCAATCTTGAGGGCTTTAGCCCAACAACATACAAGATCATGTTTATGTTAATAACAATTAATTTACCAATATCTACAAAATTGATATAATCATTGTATGGTGAGCGTCATCCCTCGCTAGATCATAAAATAATCTGGCTTTAAAATTTTAAGTTTATTTTATCCATGACTGAACTATTTAATCCGTCTGAAAATGATCAGGTTTCTCGTCGTTTTATTCTAAAATTATTCGGTATTAGTGCGGTTGCTGGAGTCTTAGGATATTCTCGATTTCATAAACCCGAACCCACTATTTTTCAACCGAATATCATTAATTTACCCCAATTTTTAACCCAACCTAAGCACGTTGTCATTGTCGGTGCAGGACTAGCTGGATTAGC
>DATNRE010000438.1:0-1791 GCA_036703685.1 Candidatus Obscuribacterales bacterium | reverse complement strand
GGGAATTTGTTGCGCTGCTAAAGAAACAGCTTTTAAGGTAATGTCACATCCTTTCCAATAGAGTTGAGAGTACAGCATCCCCACGGTAGGAATTGTTTGTTTTTCCCTGGCTACGGCATAATATTTTTTTGAATCCACACTGTCAGGAACTAAGGAAACATTTTTATCTCCATATTCGGTCTCCATAATGTCCACTAACCACTGGGAAATCACAATTTTATGGAAAGACAGGCGATAGGTGGCAGCGACCCGTTCTTTGGGTAAATAATCGTGAGTTTCATGATGGCGAATCATGTAGACTTTTGCCCCCTTCGAGGGAGAAAGATTGGCAACCCATTCGGCTGTTTCCCACCAAGTCGCCACCACAATATCTGCATCGGGAACATCGGCATCGGTAACTGGGGGTTGATGATCTAAAATGCAGCCAGGTAGATCAAAACTATCCATATGGGAAGGCCCAGTCTGTTTCGGGAAGATCAACCCTTTGCCTTTTAATAAGGATTTAACCTGCTGAAGACCTGTGGGTTTGCGTTTTTCAGGACAAACCATATAAATTTCATGGCCTCGTTTCTCCAAGTGATGGGCGAGATTGGCATTGGCTAATATTCCCCCTGATAAACTAATCCAATTTGGCATAACAAAAGTAATTTTCATTGTCAATTTTCCTAATTTAAAGTGAGTTAATTTTTGACTAAACCAGAACAGAGAAGATACTATCAATAGATAATCCACTTCCCAAACTATATCGAATTCCTCCTAAAATAACAATTAGTGCCACCAGGATACAAGTTGTCCATAAATCCTGTTGTAAACCAGAAAATCCTTCTCGCCAAAGTCCATAGTTAACCACAATATAAAAGGCAATATCATTAAATGCAATAACCAGGATAGCACCTAAAATTCCCATTATAGAAAATGATAACGGAAGTAAAATCACCATATATAGTAACTTTGAAACATTACCCAGGGCAATATACAGGGGTTTACCAATGGCAAATAGCGCTTTATCAATACTGATGCTTAGGATAAACGGCCACATTCCTAATGCCAAAATCGGTAGCATCCAAGCGGCTTGTTCATATCTTTGATCATATAAAATCAAAATGAATTGATCTCCAAAGCAAACCAGAATTGCTAAGGGTAAACTGATGCTCAATAATAATAATTTTCTTTTGTCGAGAATATTTTCTCGAAGTTGCGATCGCGGCAGATCTAACTGTTTGGAAATTACAGGAAAAACGACTTTACTCATCACCGCTTGCATTAGGGATTTGGGAAGATCTGCTAAGGCAAAAGCAACGGTATAAACCCCTAACATTTCTAAGGTTAATAATTTACCCAGGATCAAGCGATCGGATTGAGACGCCAGGAAAGTCATCACCGTTGAAACAAAGATCCAGCGCCCGAAAGAAATTAATTCTTTCAAGGCACTTTGATCCCAGGCTAAATGGTTACGCATCTGGGTATTTAAACTATGACTTCTAATTAATCCAAACACCGATGAAGTTAATACTCCAATAATTAATGCCCAAATTGTAGGACTGATCCAAGCCAAGACAATCATTACCACAAGGCTTAAACCTTTGACAATAAAGTCATAAATGGTCAGTGTTTTTAAGTTTAAATTGCGGTTCAAAGTCGCTAGGGATGTAGATTCAAAACCTGCTATAACGGTTCTAAAACCTACAATTGGCATAATCCATAATAGTTGAGGCTCGTTATAAAATGAGGCAATTGGTGCTGTAATCAACAAACAAACAATCCATAATCCCAAACCTCGAAATACTTGAA
>DATNRE010000437.1:0-8100 GCA_036703685.1 Candidatus Obscuribacterales bacterium | reverse complement strand
TTCTTTTATTACCCATTACCCATTACCCATTACCCCTTCTGGTTAATACCTACAATGCGTTGGTTTCTCCGAATTATAACTTTATTATTCAGTATTCTGATTTTGCTCTGGGGAAATGTTCACCCCCTCTGGGCTGAAAATCTATCCCTATCTTCCGCTTTGGATACTCTGCTTGAGCAAGCGTTTACCGCAACTCAAAAGGGTCAGTTTCCCCAAGCAGAAATCTACTGGAGTCAAATTATTGACCAATATCCTGAAAATCCGGCGATGTGGAGTAACCGAGGCAATGTTAGGGTGAGTCAAAATAAACTAGAGCAGGCGATTTCCGACTATAATCAATCGATAGAATTAGCTCCGATTTTTCCCGATTCCTATTTAAACCGAGGGGTGGCTTATGAAGGTTTAGGAGAGTGGGAAAAAGCGATCGCCGACTATAATCAGGTATTAGCTATTAACCCTAATGATGCTATTGCTTATAATAATCGGGGGAATGCGGAAGCGGGATTAGAAAACTGGTCAGCCGCCCTTTTAGACTATCAAACCGCCAGTGATTTAGATAAAAACTATTCCTTTGCTCGGGGGAATTATGCCCTAACATTATATCAATTAGGAGAAACTGAAACAGCCCTAAAAACCATGAAAAATCTAGTGCGGAAATATCCTAATTTTGCCGATATGCGAGCCGCCTTAACTGCCTGTTTATGGGATATTGGCAAACCCGGAGAAGCGGAAAGTAATTGGGTAGCGGTGGTAGGACTGGATGCTCGATATAAAAATATTGATTGGGTGAAAAATGTTAGACGGTGGCCGCCAAAATTAGTCACCGCCTTAAACAATTTTCTAAATTTGAAATAGTCTGATATTCAGGACTTACGCACCCAATTAAAGAAACCGGGTTTTTTTACCAAAATACTTCGTTTTGACCAACAGATGCTCTAAAAAAACCGGTTTCTGGAGCCTCATGCGTAATAAAGATCGTTTATTCCCTGACTGGCGACAAAACATGATCCCTAATTTGAGAAAATTACAACAAATTCTCGGAATTAATCAAATTATTGAGAAACTGGATAACATTAATCATGTTATTTTACTGCGTTATTTCCAGAGGTAAAGGATAGGAGATGTTGCTAAATAATTTTGCTTTTATTAGCAATTGCTCCTCTTCTGAAAGTGCCTGGATGATTTGTACTAAAGATTCAATGAGTTTTGTGTTCATAGCTTAGAAATCGACTAATAAATCAGTTAGAATTAGATTATAACAAAAAAAATAAGAGCGATCGCTCCAGTAAAGTTCGGAGATAGGGCAGACTTACTCCTCGAAGTTCACCTGCTTAACCACCTCTAAAGGTATCTCTAGTATCTCTGCAATTTGCTCGTCGCTCAAACCAAATTGCCGTAATTTACCAATTTTTTCAAAATCAGCTTGATTATTGCGATGAAAATCAGGAGTTTCGGGCTGACTTTTCTCTGGGGTAGGAGTAGAATGAGTAGAAGGATTTGAACAATTGTTAGTATAGCTAATTTTATTGTTTTGAAAAGTATTATAATCACCAAGATTTATGTTTTGATTTATTTGCCGTTCTAAAACAGATTCAAGATTACTTTTCTTAACTTGTTCGCCAAAAATATCAGATAACATTTGTAAAAGTTCGTGACTAGCTTTCTTAATGTGTTTGGCACTATAGCCATAAGTTTCTGCAACGTCAGCATACTTTTGACGATTCAGTATTCCTCCGATAATCCTTCGCTGCAAGTCATTTAGATGTTTGCCTGTCTTGGTGTAGACAGTTTCATCGACAAATTGCAATATTTGAGGACTGTCCATAGGTGGGATGGTGAGATAACTGTAGTTACTATAACCAACTTTTCCCAACTTTTTCCAACTTTTTTGCTTTGTATACCAGTTGTCGATCGCAATTCTAGGAAGATCCAACTTTTTCCAACTTTTTTCGCTTTACATAGACGGTACGATCGGTCTAGCATGAAAAAAAATTAGGAGGTGTTTTATGGCAAAAGATCGAGTTTGGCCAAAAAATTGGAATACTTACTCTGAATTGCCTGGATATCAAGTTAAGTTTAACGTTGATACATCATCAGGTCTTGTAATAGGCTTTCTTGTAGCACCTGCCAGTGAATCAGATCCAGATGATAACCATGTTCATTATTGGTATAACAACCAATCTAGGCAATCTGGCTACCAAATGAAGAGTGGAGGTAGGCATTTTGCTTCGAGTTTTTCTGATTATGTTATCGAGGATATAGGACAAAAACTGCCTAATCTCTTGATGAAATAGATTTCTATAGTTTTAGGAGTAAATATAATTTTGAACAGCGATGTTTATTCCTAACTATTCACGTACAAAATACATAAGAAATCTCAAAATATTACAATGTCAATAAATAAATACGACTGGCAACAAATTGAAACATTTGATGAAAAAGTTGGATGGCAAGTATCGCTATTGTATGAAGTTTATAATATCAGTCGCAGTTTTGCTAGACGTTTTGGTAAAGAAGAAGAAGAAGAAGAAGAGGATGATAACGGAAGAATATATAGGTGGAATTACAAGGATGACACTGTTGAGATTAAGCATTATGTGAGACTCCATAATAATGGAAGGACAGGATCTGATGTCAGCATCAATCTAGGATCTCTTGGCACCAATGTTTTTTCAGTATACTTTTATGGGATAAATCATTCCCAGCGTAGTATCTCTTGCTTTCGCATAGGTTCTTGGCTCAATCATATAGAGTCTTTAAGGTTAAAACTAGAACCAATTGAGAAAGCAGAAGAAAAAAAAAGGAAGGAACAGGAAGCAAGGGAGCGAGAAGAAAAATTCGGGAGGCTAGACTGAATTACTCAAAAGCGCGATCGCCCTTACGAACAAAACTAAGTGTGATCGCCTTTTTCTTTCTCATCATTATCAAATCACTTTCACGACAAACCTTCTTCCACAATTTCTCGGATTTCTCTAACAAATTGTGCTGGAGTTTGAATCATTAACCCGCTTTGTGCAGCAACTTCAGCAGTAAAATCTTTAGTATTTAAACTCAACAGGCGGTCAACATTTGCCAGAACAGCCGCCGCTAAAATCGGGGTATCTTTAGCTTCAATAATATCGGCTCAGCGCAATGATTCTTCTAGTGATGGATCGGGTTGAAATTCAGGGTTAATATTAGCCAGCAATTGTGTAAAAATTGGCAAAGACGCAGGTAACTTTTTGCGTAAGTTGCGATCGCATTCCTCCAAAACTTGCTGGGATACAACCAACTTGAAAAGACCAATCTCAGCCATTGTCAGCACAGCACGACTAGCTCCAGTTCGCGATCCACATCCGGCAATTAACACGCTAGAGTCAGCAAATATCCTACGCATCAAACCTGTTTCTCCAGCCAAATCGCCTCTCGCTCTGTTTCTAAACCCGCTAATAAATCAGTTAAATCTACATTTTCATTTTCCATAATAGAGACAATCTGATCGATTAGTTGGGGAACTTGAGGTTGTTTTGGAGCAAGCAAAATCAGATTACCTATCTGAAGTAATACCAGCATATCTCCCTGATTAACATTGAGAGAATCTTGTAATAACTGGGGAATGGTAATTTCCCCTCCTTGTCCCAGAATAATAGGGAATTGTTGAATTTCTACATCCATATTCTTGTAAAGTTATTGTCACTACTATATTTAGATGATTATACTATCGAGTTACCCTGAGTTGGTTACAATCATCTTTACAGACCTGCTACAGCTTTGACGCATGACCCCAGAGCCCAACTCTTCCCCACCCAATCCGATCGCAGCTATTAGTAGGATGCGTAAGCTCCGCGCACGCACCAACCCACAGTTTATAATAAATAGACCTCTTGCAAAAAAAATCTATGCCATAATAGCAAACTTTTACTTTCAGACCTTAGTGTCAACTCATAATTATAAATGGCTGACAACAAATTACAACGAAGACCATAACGGCGGCGACGATTCCGATAACGACTCGATAAGATTATGAAAATTTTCAGACTCCGATTAACGTGTTCAATCACAATTCGTTGATGAGCTAAAGCTAGATTATAGTCCTTTTCTAAGACCGAAAGATTGCCATTTTGGGGTTTCTTTTTGGGGACATAGCTATTAAAATGATAATCCTTAATCCCTTGATATCCACTATCTTGTAAGCTATCAGTTTCGGGGTGAAAATGAATTTTACTTTTTTTGAATAAGCTGAAGTCGTGGCAATGTCCTTGTCCAAAATCTGTACAAATAATCTGTTTAGTTTCTTGATCAATTACTAACTGAATTTTGAGCGTGTGATTTTTTTTCTTTCCTGAGTAACATTTTTTCTGTTTTTTTTCGGTCTTTCAATAGTTGTTTCCGTAACATCCATCACTACGATTTTAGGATAACCAGAATCTTTAATTAATACTTTTTTTCCCGGAATACGAAACTTTCCTGTTGGCAAAGTCGTAAACTGAAATCCGAACTTAAAAAAACCTATCCTATTATTCAGACTACGGTTAACAATCTTCCGCAACAAGTTGATCAACCGCGATCGAATTTGAACCAGTTACAAATAGAGTTAGCAGATACATTAAAAGTGTTATCGATTTATTCTAATCAATTAGGTAGTTTAGAGGAGCAACAATCTACGATTAAAACTAATTTAATCAATTATCAAAAACGAGTTAAAACTATTTCTAAATTAAAATTTAACTCTAATTCAGAAGCAACAATCACATTTTTAAAGTTTTTTAGTGATTATGTTGAAGAAAAGTATTTAGAACAAATTAAATCGGATTTAAGAAGTTTAAATAGTGGATTTGATCTCTTGGAAAATGCGATTAAAACTATAGAGGGAATTATTAATATTGAACAGACAAAAACTGATCGCAATCTTAATTTAACCATTGCTGTTGTTGGTACAGCTTTAAGTATGAGTGGTATTACTGCCAGTGTTTTATCCACTCAAAAAGAGAGTCCTAAATCTCATACTGACTTTTCTTTTCTGGCTTCTCCTGCTTTTTTTATTAGTAGTTTACCGATGTTAATTGCGGTTATTATTATGGGATTAAGCTGTTGTGCATTTAAACTGTATATTCCAGCGAGCGAGGACGCTCGCACTGCATAAGATTCAAGATTTCTGCATGACCAATTTAGATGCTGAACAGCTTATCTCGTTTTTTTCGATAATTCTCAAAACCCCCAATTACAAAACCGTAGGGTGCGTAAGTCCTACGCACGCACCAAAACCCAATTTACAAAGAAAAAACAGAGAATTGTAATTATTAAAATTTGAGGCGATCGCTTTTATAAAATTGGTGGGTGGAGATGGGGCGATCGCTTTTTATAAATTGGTGGGTGGAGATAGCGCGATCGCTTTTATAAAATTGGTGGGTGGAGATGGGGCGATCGCTTTTTTATAAAATTGGTGCGTGCGAAGATCGCTTACGCACCCTACTTTTTGGCGTGTCGAGAAAGGATAACCCTTCCCTGACACGCTATGCTTAAATTACGATTTCACAGGTGCAACGGTTCAACCCCCTAATTTGCTATGCGGCTGCAACGCCAATTTAACGGACAAACCATCACTCTCGATACCCACACCCCTCTAGGGAGTGGGGGGGAAGGGCGCATCTATGGCATATTAGAAGATCCGAATTTAGTTGCCAAAATCTACCATAAACCCAGCGACGAAGACGCCGAAAAACTCACCGTCATGTATAACCATCCCCCAGCAACGGCGATGGTTTCCCCGGAAATGACGGCGATCGCTTGGCCCGTTGACCTGCTCCATACCACCGACCCTAAACGCAAAATTGTCGGTTATTTAATGCCCCGGGTGCATAAAGCTACCCCTATTCATATTTTTTATACGCCCAAAAGTCGCCGGGAACAAAAGCCTTTATTTAACTATTTATATCTCCATCGTACTGCCCGTAATTTAGTCGCTTCCGTTGCCGATTTACATAGTAGTGGATATATTATTGGTGATGTTAATGAATCTAATATTTTAGTTAGTGATACGGCCTTAGTAACCCTGGTAGATACGGACTCCTTTCAAGTTCGAGATCCCGATAGCGGGTTAATTTATCGCTGTCCGGTGGGAAAAGCCGAATTTACCCCCCCAGAACTCCAAGGACAAGCCTTTCGGGACTTAAACCGTACCCCCGAACAGGATCGGTTTGGACTGGCGGTATTAATATTTCTGTTATTGATGGAGGGCACTCACCCCTTTTCCGGGGTTTATCAGGGCAGTGGCGACCCTCCAGCTATTGAGTCTCGGGTGCGGGCGGGTCATTTTGTCTATGGGACAAAACAGGTTCCCTATCAACCCATGCCCTATGCTCCTCCTTTTGAAATCTTGTACCCCAAATTACAACAATTATTTATTCAATGTTTTGAAATAGGATATAAAAATCCCCAAGCTAGACCCGATGCTAAAACTTGGTTAATGGCATTAAAAGAAGCTGAAGCAAATTTAATTACCTGTAACCAACAATCAGAACATCGTTATGGCAATCATTTAAGCTCTTGCCCTTGGTGCGATCGCACGGAAAAATTAGGGGGGCGTGACCCTTTTCCCTCCCGTCTGGCCGTTAAACAAAAACAAAATTTACAACCCCTCAAACGCAAACGCAAACGAGTTTTAAATAATAAACCTATTCCGGTTAATAATCGTCCCGTATTCAATCCGGCAAACCGTCCTATTTTTGCTCAACCAACAGCTAAAAAAACCTTGGTTTTGCCCCAAGCTCCTAATTTTCATCTGCAAACTTTATTCGGGAATGTATTTGAAGGAATTGTGTTAGGAGGACTGTGGGGAACATCGGTTTTATCGGCAATTATTGCCCTAATTATTGCCTTTGTGCAAGGGAAAGAAGCGATTATCGGCGGGTTAGCCGTGGGGGCTATGTGGGGGGCATTTCTCGGGGTAGTGATTAGTGTGTATATCCCTCCACCCGGGGGATTAAACCGAGTCTTAGCTTTAATTGTGGGGGGCTGGTCGGGTATTTTTGTGGCGGCGGTGATTGCCGGATTCATTTTTGGGGTCGTGGAACGGGAACCTCTGATTGGTCAAAGTTTAATGTGGGGAGGGCTAATGGGGATGGTCTGGGGTGTGGTTTGGCATTTATTTAAACCTCCGTTATCTTTACCTCATATTGGCCGGTTGTGGGGGAGACGAGGGGCATTTGTAGGGGGAGTTTGGGGGTCATATTTAGGAACTTTAGGGGGTGTTGGTTTAGGGATTTTAGCTGTGGGTTGGCAACAATTTGAACTTATGAATTCTAATATTAATTCCCCGGCAAATTCCTCGGAAATAGCCCTCAGAATAATGGCGACAGCAATTGTAGCCGCAGGTGTAGGGACTATTGGGGGAACTGTAGCGGGAGGGTTATTTGGAACCGTTGGAGGTGCTCCGAGTTTGCCCTTATCCCTGAATTTATCAGGACGAAGGGGGGCTTTTATTGGGGCAATTTGGGGGAATTTTTTAGGGGCAATTTCTGGGGCGGGTTTGGGGGTTTTAGCAGCCACAAGTTTTGCTAATTTTTTGGATACTTCTGGAACAACGGGTACAACTTCTTTATTAATCGGTTCTATTATTGTATCGGCTGGAATTGGTAGTGTTTGGGGGATGGTTTCGGGTTTAATTTGGGGAGCTTTTGGCAAACTTTAAGGGTTGTTGTTTGTTAGTCAAAGTGTTAATTCTATTGAAAATTTTATCAGGAATATGAATCACTAAAAATGCGATCGCATCTTGATGATCACTATTGCTTAAAATTGTTTCTAGGGAACTGGGAACTGGAATTTCATCTCCATCAGCAACCATTAAATTAATATGACCTATTAAGGCTTCTTGAGCTATAATTTGTGCGGCTTCTATCGTTTCTTCCGCAGTAATACAACCCGGAAAATCATAAAACTGCACTCCATAATCACTGTCAGTATCTTTATGAACAGTAGCAATATAATAAGTCATTTTTTTCTCCTTTATGTTAATTTAATTCCAGCTTGTTTTTCAATACTCTTTAAGGTTTGAATCGGAATATCCCTTTTCGGATGGGGTACAGTAACTTTACCCAATTTTACAGGATGTTTAAAATGATA
>DATNRE010000436.1:0-14009 GCA_036703685.1 Candidatus Obscuribacterales bacterium | reverse complement strand
ATGGCAGAATCCCATCAAAATTCTCTACCCATCGGGGGAGTAAGTGGAACCTTAAAAAGACGCTTTACTGATAATTCTGCTACGGGAATTGTACAAGCTAAAACCGGAACAATGACTGGAATTACCTCCTTGTCTGGATATATTTCTCCCCCAGATTATCAACCGTTAGTCTTTAGTATTACTATTAATCAAACTAATCTATCTACCCAAGAACTCAGACAAGCGGTGGATGAAATAGTATTACTATTAACACAATTAAAATCCTGTCCCTAAACCGTTGTTGCGCTTAAGCGCATCTTATTATTCCATTTTAATCAAGATGTGCTAAAGCACAACAACATTTGGTATAATATTGATTAAATATAATCAATAAAAGTTGAGCATGAACTCACCCACAGCAACTTTATTAGTTTCTTGTCCCGACCAAAAAGGTTTGGTGGCTAAAATTGCTAATTTTATATATTCTAATGGGGGAAATATTATTCATGCCGATCAACATACGGATTTTAGTGCTAATATTTTTTTAACCCGTATTGAATGGCAATTAGAAGAATTTAATTTACCCCGTGAGGTGATTTCTCCGGCATTTAGTGCGATCGCTAAACCTTTAAATGCGAATTGGGAATTGCGTTTTTCCGATACCATTCCTCGACTATCAATTTGGGTCACAAAACAGGATCATTGTTTATTAGATTTACTCTGGCGATGGCAAGCAAAAGAAATTATTGCTGAAATTCCATTAATCATTAGTAATCATGCTAATTTAAAACCCATTGCCGATCAATTTGGGATTAATTTTCATCATTTACCCCTGACAGCAGAAAATAAATTAGAACAAGAAGCTCAACAACTAGAACTTTTAAAACAACATCAAATTGATTTAGTCGTTCTCGCTAAATATATGCAGATTTTAACCCCTAAAGTTGTCGATAATTTCTCCCAAATTATCAATATTCATCATTCCTTCCTGCCCGCTTTTGCGGGGGCAAATCCCTATCAAAGAGCCCACGAACGGGGGGTTAAAATTATTGGTGCAACGGCCCATTATGTGACCGCAGATTTAGACCAAGGGCCGATTATTGAACAGGATGTCGTGCGGGTCAGTCACCGGGATACCGTAGCAGATTTAATTAGAAAAGGCAAGGATTTGGAACGATTGGTTTTAGCACGGGCGGTTCGTTTACACTTGCAAAATCGCGTGTTAGTCTATGGAAATCGAACCGTTGTTTTTGCTTAAGTTATCGGTCAAAAGTAAGGAATTATCAAATGAGTCAAACCTTAGAAGATTTACAGATAGAATGGAACGCCATTCAAGCTCAAATAGATGCAGTCAAAGCTGAATATGATGGGTTAAGAAGTAAACGTTCTAACTTTCATGTCACCATTTTATTATCCTCTGATTCTTCCCCAGAATCCTTAGCGACCTTAAAACAACAGGCCCAAGATGAAGCCCAGCATTGGTCATTAAATTTACAACAACTTGACCAAGAAATTCAAGCCACTCGGATTAAATTAAGACAAGTCCGGGCTAAACTCGCCGTTAAACAAGCTCAAATTTATCGATTTCAAGCTCAAAAAAATTGGATTGAACTGACAAAAAATCATGAACGCATTAATCAATTATCTAATCATTTAGAGAAAGAAATTATTAAATTTTATCAAACCGCAGCAAATTTTGAACCTGTTTCTGAAGAATGGCTTCCCAAACATCCTCACTTGTTGGAGTTAGAAGTCACGAATATTCCCTATATTAAAATAGAGGAGAAAAAATTTAAGATCATCAGTAAACCGATTAATTTTAATCTGGAATGAAGCTAAAACAGGGGCTGAATATTTTTTTGTGGGTAGGAATGGCGATCGGAATCATGGTCGGATGTTATTCGGGATTATCCCAGGATAAAATAGAGCCGATTTCTGTTGATTCTCAACCTCAAATTACACCGTCTCCCGCCTTAATTTCTCCCCAACTCAAGACAATTGATCGCCCTCAACTCTGGAGTCATATTCAAAGGTTGGTTGGAGAAAGATCCCGAGAATCTGATCGAGAATGGGTGCGAAATTATTTAATCAAACAATTAGAATTATCTAACTTTTCTGCCCATTTACAATCCTTTGATCAAGGTGTTAATATTGTAGCTGAACATCCGGGGAGTAATCCCCAAGCCGGAGTTATTTTATTAGCGGCTCATTATGATACAGTTCCTAATTCTCCGGGTGCGGATGATAATGCCAGTGGGGTAGCGGTCATTTTAGAAATTGCTCGTTTATTGGCTCAAAAAACTACTCCTCGCAGCTTAAAAATTGTCTTTTTTGATCAAGAAGAAGTTGGACTTTTAGGCAGTTTTGCCTTTACGGAAAAACCCGATAATTTGATCAATTTACAAGCAGCAATTATATTAGATATGGTGGGTTATGCCTGTCATCTACCCGGCTGTCAGACCTATCCCCCTGGACTGACGGTAACTCCCCTTTTAGAAGCCACCGGAATAGAATTTCCCGACCGAGGAGAATTTTTAACCGTGGTGGGAGAAGTCCAACATTTAGCGCTATTAAAAGTGTTTCAACGGGTCGATCAATCTTTGAGAAAATCTGCTAGATTTCCGCCCCTGGTTAGCCTACCCATTCCCTTAAAAGGTCTAGCCACACCGGATGTTTTACGCAGTGACCATGCCCCCTTTTGGTATCAAGAAATTCCGGCGGTTTTAATTACTGATACGGCAAATTTGCGATCGCCCCATTACCATCAACCTAGTGATACGATCGCTAATTTAGATCCTAACTTTTTTGAAGGATCAGCCGAAATCATTTATAATGTAGTGGCTGAACTTCTAAATAGTCAGACCCCCTTTAATCTTCCCCCTTCCCCTAACTAAATCAATTATTTTTTATCTAATATGAAGACTCAAGAAAACCTAAGACAGCTATTATTTGATCTGGATAATCGAGGTTATAAAGCCTATAAAGATATTGTAGGGACTTATGAATTTTCTAATTTTACCCTAATTATTGATTACGTTCAAGGCGACCCCTTTGCTGCACCCAGTAAATTCCGAGTTCAAATTCCCTCAAAAATTGCAGGATTTCCCCCGGAATTATACCGCACCCCCAGCCGTGAAATTGCCCTCAGAGACTATCTAATTCGTGAATTTGATCAAAATGCCATCGAGATTAGTAGCCATCGGGGAACGGGCAAAAGTGGCATGATTGCGGTGACAAAAATGGGTCAGGAAATATTAGAGCGCACAGCCGCTTCATTCATTAATATAACCGCCCCTGCTCCTAAACCTATAATTAGTGGAAATCAAGTATTACAACGCGCCCGTCCCACCGCTTCTCCTTCAGAAAAAGGCGTAGAAATGCGTTTTTTTGTCGGACTTCCTGCCCGGGGAAGGAATATTTTAGGTCGTCAAGCCGCGATGATGATTTGTGAGGATATTCCCACCCTTGTAGATCGAGCTTTAATCTATCAAAACTTAGATCAAAAAGCGATTAAACATCATGTTGAAACGGCGGAAGATGCCGATTATTTACGGGAAAAATTAACCGAAAAAGCCTTAGTTGCCTTTGTCGCTAATGGTTCAATTTTACCCCGCCAAAGTGGGGTTGATAGTCGCCCCTTAGCTGAAAATGTAATTAGGTTTCAATCCCCAAAATCCTTAGAAATAGAGTTTAATTGTCCTAACCAAGGATTAATCAAAGGCATGGGAATTCCCCAAGGAATCACCTTAATTGTCGGAGGCGGTTATCATGGCAAATCGACCTTATTAAAAGCGATTGAATTAGGGGTTTATAATCATATTCCTGGGGATGGTCGGGAATTTGTGGTTACTAATTCGGCGGCGGTAAAAATTAGGGCTGAAGATGGTCGCAGTGTGGCAGGGGTAGATATTTCTGCCTTTATTAATCAATTACCCCAAGGTCGTTCGACAACGCAATTCTCCACAGAAAATGCCAGTGGAAGTACCTCCCAAGCCACTAATATTATGGAGGCATTAGAAGCATTAGTTTTAGCCGAAAATTCTCCCTCAATTCCGGCGGTATTATTAGTCGATGAAGATACGGCCGCCACTAATTTTATGATTCGCGATCGCCGTATGCAAGCCTTAATTGCTAAAGATCAAGAACCCATTACTCCTTTTATTGATAAAGTCCGCCAACTTTATACCGATCATTCTGTGTCTACAATTTTAGTTATGGGAGGGAGTGGAGATTATTTTGATGTGGCGGATCAAGTAATTGGAATGGATAATTTTCAAGCCTTAGAATTAACGGAAAAAGCCAAAGAAATTGCCCAGCAATATAGTACGGGTCGCAGCTTAGAAGGCGGAGAAAACTTTGGTGTAATTCGTCCTCGTATTCCTCTAGCTGAAAGTTTAGATCCCAGTCGGGGACGTTGGGATGTGCGGGTGAAGGTTAGGGATGTGGATGAAGTGTTATTTGGAACCCAAGATATTGATCTTTCTGCGGTGGAACAATTGGTTTCTCAAGATCAATTACGAGCGATCGCGGCGGCCATGGTTTATGCTAAACAACAGTATATTGATGGAGAGAAAACCCTACCCCAAATTTTAGATCAAATGATGAATGATATTGCCACCAAAGGGTTAGATATAATTGCCCCCTTTCCCCAAGGAGATTTAGCAATTTTTAGACGTTTTGAATTAGCCGCGGCTATTAATAGAATTAGAACCTTAGAAGTCAAATAATCTTAAATTCATCCTCCCGGCAAAATGGGAAGATCGCCCAACCTGAATTAATTCTCACATTCATTTATTAATCATTATGTCCCCTATTCCTCTCAGAGTTACGGTTGTTTTAGGTACTCGTCCAGAAGCGATTAAATTAGCCCCTGTGATTCAACAGTTAAAACAAACCTCTGGGTTTGATACCCAGGTGGTTTTAACGGGTCAACATCGCGAAATGGTAACCCAGGTCATGACGTTGTTTAACTTGACCGCCGATCACGATTTAGACATCATGCAAGCGCAACAAACCTTAACCGATATTACCTGTAGAAGTTTACGGGGATTAGAAGATTTATTTCAACAATTAAACCCCCATTTAGTCTTAGTTCAAGGCGATACAACAACGGCTTTTACCGCGAGTTTAGCCGCTTTTTATCAACAAATTCCCCTGGGTCATGTTGAAGCCGGATTACGCACCAATGATCTGTTTAATCCCTATCCCGAAGAAGCCAATCGGCGGTTAATTTCTCAGTTGACCCAACTGCATTTTGCCCCTACAACCCAAGGAGTTAAAAACCTGAAAAATTCAGGGGTTTTAGGAGAAATTCATCACACCGGAAATACAGTGATTGATGCTTTATTATCCGTTGCTAAACAACAACCTCAACTCCATATTCCTGAATTAGAAAATAGTCCCTATCGGTTGATTTTAGCAACCGTTCATCGGCGGGAAAATTGGGGAAAACCCCTAGAGGAAATAGCAGAGGGATTCCTAAAAATTTTGAATGAATTTTCCGATACGGCCCTATTATTACCCTTACATAGAAATCCCACGGTTCGCGAACCGTTAACCGCCCGATTAGGGAATCATCCCCGGGTCTTTTTAACTGAACCTTTAGATTATACTGAATTAGTTGCGGCGATTGATCGCTGTTATTTTGTATTAACTGATTCCGGGGGATTGCAGGAGGAAGCACCCAGTTTAGGCAAACCCGTATTAGTATTAAGAACAACCACCGAACGCCCCGAAGCCGTGGAAGCTGGAACCGCTAAATTAGTGGGAACCAAAGCCCAGGATATTTTTACAGAAGCGAGTATTTTATTAACCAATAAAATCGCCTATCAAAACATGGCAAATGCAATTAATCCCTTTGGAGATGGTCAGGCTTCGGAACGGATTATTAATATTATTAAAAAATATTTTGAGCCTGTCAACTCTTAACCCGATTAAGAATTACAAAATTTAGTGGAAAACTGCTGTAGGTGGAACTCCAGCCCAAATTTCCCCGAATTTGGCCCCTGATGTTGCACAAAATTGAATAAGTATGTTAGATTAACCTACCAAGTAGAGTCAGTCAGCCTAATCCACTCTTTTTTAATCAGGGAGGAGCGGGGGAACCACTTTTAGGGGCTTATCTTCGATTGTTTACGATTGTCGAGAAGGACATCTCTCAGTCCTAGCCCGTCAGCTAACTCCGTAGGCTGTGAGAGAAGACTGTTGATCGGCAAAGTTTTAATTATTGCCCTCACCGGAATTCTAAGAAAATCAGACTCTGTTATTGATGTTCAATTCGTGATGGTTTTGAACATTGGGGTTAAACACGCTTTTAACCCTGTGTAAAGGTCATAGCCATGGCTATATTTTGTTGTTTGCCAATTTTGAGCAATTACAGCATTAATTCTGCATTTTAAAATTAAAAGGGTAAAGGGTTTAAAGAACATTAATCCTAATAAATTTTGGATGTTCTTTCAACTAACTATCCCCTATCAGACTGTTTAAACCTCTACTAATTTTAAACCAATGCTATCAATCGAAACAATGAACTCTTTGATTGCTGGAATAACCTTTGTTGGGGTGATTATCCTGATCATGGGGGAGTGGTTACATCTGACCATTGCCGCATTTTTAGGGGCTCTGATTCTGATTTTTTTCCATGTCATGACCTTAACGGAAGCTGTTAGTTATATCAGCCAAAGTTATTCAACTTTAGCCTTATTTTTTGGGGTAATGGTTTTAGTCCGTTGCTTTGAACCGACTAAAATATTTGATTATTTAGCCGTTAAAATGATTTTGATGGCTAAGGGAGAAGGCAAACGATTACTATTAGGAATTGTGGCATTAACAACTCCGATTTGTGCCATGTTACCCAATGCGACAACGGTAATGTTATTAGCGCCTTTAATTCCCCCCATTGCCCAGGATTTAGGCATTGATTTTGTGCCTTTATTGATTTTAATGGTCTTCATTGCTAATAGTGCTGGATTATTAACCTTAGTAGGAGATCCTGCCACCTTTATTGTCGGAGATGCGATCAATATTAGCTTTGTTGATTACCTACAACGCTTGAGTATTGGAGGAGTATTAGCAGTCGCCAGTGTTGTAATTTTATTACCTATTTTATTCCGTAAAACCTGGCATACCAAATTTGAACATTTAGAAGATTTACCCCATCCTAAAATTAATCATCCCCGTATTTTAGCTATTGGGGGTTTAATTATTCTGTTTGTCTTCATCTTTTTTGTAATTGGAGAAACCTTACCAATTCCTGTTTCTCCAGCCGCGGTGGCGTTATTAGGGGCAGCTTTAGCCTTAATGTTAGCCCATCATAGTAAAATTGATACCGTTAATAATATTTTGCGAGATTTAGACTGGAGTACCTTAATTTTCTTCATGTCAATTTTTGTTTTAATTGGCGGATTAGAAAAAACTGGAGTGATTAATAGTTTATCAGGACTCCTCGCAGTAATTTTAGGAAAAAATATTGCTCTCGGTTCAATTTTATTGTTAATAACCGTAGGAATTTTGTCGAGTGTTGTACCTAATATTCCCTTAGTAGTGGCAATGGTTCCCCTGTTAAAACAATATTTAGTTAATGTGGGATTTGTCGGTGTAGAAGTGCTTGACCCCGCCTTTAACGGACAATTTCCCCCGGAAGTATTACCCCTATTTTATGCGATGATGTTTGGGGCAACTTTAGGCGGAAATGGCACATTAGTCGGAGCTTCTTCTAATATTGTTGCCGCCGGAATTTCCGAACAACATGGACGGACAATTTCCTTTAAAACCTTTCTTCATTATGGGATTCCTGTGATGGCTGTGCAAATATTCGTGGCGATGTTATATGTCACCTTTGCCTTTTTAATTTAAGCGGATGTAATCACTAAAATATCTTGCTTTTTCCAATCTAAAACCGCATAAACTTCTACGGATTTTTGGCGACCTTTTACTTTAATTTTGCCCAAACTTTTGAGCGTAATCCCATGATGATCGGCGATGGCGGCGGCTGTTGATTCATTAATTAAAATGGTATATTCAGGATATTCCTTAGTTAAGGTTTCCAAGCGCGCCGCCACATTTACCGCATCCCCAATCACCGTATATAATAACCGTTCTAAGGAGCCAATTTGTCCGGCAACCACCTCTCCGCTACTAATCCCAATTCCCGCTTGAATGGGAACTTCACCCCGTAGAATTCGCCGTTGATTGAGTTCTGCTAAACGTTCACGCATGGTTAATGCCGCGGCGACGGAACGCCATTCGGTTTCTGCTGGGGATAACGGAGCTCCAAAAATTGCCACAATTGCATCCCCAATAAAGTTATTCACATATCCCCCCCAAGGGCGAATTGCATCGGTCATTTCTGTTAGATATTCATTTAAAAATGCCACGACTTCTTGAGGTTTCATTTCTTCCGATAGGGTGGAAAAATTGCGAATATCGCTAAATAAAACCGATACCCAACAGAGTTCTCCTCCTAATTTTAATTGACCTTGTAATAATTTTTCTCGCACTTCCGGGGAAACCACCCGGCCAAAAATATCCCGTTCTCGCTCTCTTTCTCGGAGTCCCACAATCATATTATTAATGGCATGGGTCAAAACTTCTAACTCTTGACAGGTTTCAATTTTCAGTTTTGTGACTTCTAAATCTCCATTTTCAACCCGATGAGTCACTTCTTTAATTTTATTAATGGGTTTAACCAATATTTGATCACTAATCATAATTGCAAAACCCGTTGTTACCAAAACAAAAATTGTTACAAACCCCAATAACACTTGATTATTTTTTTTGATTTGTCCCATATATTGATCCTCGGGAATTACTGTTCCAATCAACCAATCTAATTGATTCATTGGCGTAAGAGAAACATAATAATATTTGCCATTTTGATGATTTTTAGATATTAATTGTTCAGGACTACTTACTTTTTTTAATTCTATAGCCTGTTCTTCTAGGGTTTTAAAAGCAAACTGAAAATGGGAATTTTTAGAATCTTTTAAAGGCTGAAGTTGGGGCTGATCTTGACCTTTAATTTGAATCGGTGAATTTTCATGAGGGTCGGTGGAAGCAATCATTTCTCCTTTAGAATTAATCACAAAAACCTCAATATGCGATCGCCCTTTTTGTTGTTGTTGTAAACGCTGAGAAATCTGTTTTAACTCAAACCCCACACCAATTACCCCTAATAATACAGGTGAGTTTTCCTCCCCCGGGTATGTTTTTTCTTTTGCTTCTTGATAAAGGGCAATATTAGAGTCAATTCCCGGGGTATTTGTAGAGCGATAAACATAGACTGTCCAAGCCGCCTTCCCCGGTGTTTTCAGGGCATCTCGATACCAAGGACGACCCGGAGTATACCAATTCGGTTCTTCAATTTGGGTGGTTTTAATTAATTGCAGTTTTTGATTCACTAATTCATAGTGATCGGTTGTTTTAATGGCTAATTTTCTTTCTTCATCCCATTGACGAAAATGGAGTTTAAATGTATTTTGTTTTTCAAATGCAGTTGTTACCCGTTGAGCGCCAATATAATCTCCATTGGGATAGGCAAATTGAACAAAAGAAAAATTGGAATTAGATTGTAAAAGACTCAGAAAAAAGCGATCGCGTTCTTCGGGATTATTAATATTGATAATATTACGATTGATCGCACTACTAATAAAGTTTTGGGTAGAGTAGACATCCTGAAATAAATCAATAAATTCCTTTGAGGTTGATAGGGCAATTTCTTCATTAATTTGAGTTACTATTTTATCAATATTTTTTTTAGAGGTAAATAGCCAAGAACCATAAATAAATGTAGTAGTAGAGGTGAATAGTAAAAGAATAAAACCAGTTAATAGAGTTTTTAAACTTATACTGGTTTTTGTTTTTTGTTGTTCTGTGATTTTTTTCATAATTATCTGGCGATAAAATTCAGTAGATTAAATAAATTTTTCTGTTTTTATAATTGAAACCCGGTAATTTATCAAGCCGAGGGGTTTGGGTGGGAAAGTTTAAAAGTAGATGCTTTAGTTGATAGGACTCTATAAAATAGAGTAGCTAATTCATTAGTCTCAGGACTTACGCACAAGACCAAAGAAACCGGGTTTCTGGCCCTGATTTTGTGGATAAAATCCAGACTTATAGTTCAGAAACCCGGTTTCTGCGTAAGTCCTAAGTATATTACCCTGAAGTGATTTTGACCAATTAATACTGGATTAGATCCAGTTAACTTCCTAATCCCATTTTAGCAAAATCGACTGACATATATTATATCTTAATTTTGGGATAATAGTCCCCAAAGTGTCATAATTCATGCCCAATTCCAAATAAATATGTAGAATTTTCCTGATGAAGTTATGAATTTTTAGAAGAATAGCACAACCAGAGTATAATAGGAATTAGAGTTTGGAAAATAATATGTCAATTTCCCCCAGTAGGAAGCAGACATTCCTAAAATTGATCGGGATTATTTTTTGTATAGCAACCATTGTAGCTGTCCTGGTGACAAGGGCAGATTTTGCTATTTCAAACAGCAATATTTTACCTAAAGAAACAATAGAAAAAACTGCCGAAACCCAGACAATATCTGTCACTGTTCCATCTAATCTCGATCAACCATTACCCACTCCTAACAGTCAGGGAAATCAAGTCATCGACTTACAAACTCAATTAAAAAAACGAGGATATTATACAGGTGCATTAGATGGAGTTTATGGAGAAGGGACACAAGAAGCTGTTTATAATTTGCAAGTTAGTATGGGCTTAGAGGCAACGGGAAAAGTTGATTCTCAAACTTGGCAATACCTCCAACCTAATGATAGCATGAGGGCTGAACTAACCTCTAATATCGGGTTAACCAATTCCTCTGTTGGTTTGTCCCCCGACCTGCAAACCATTGTAGATCGAAATCAGCTAATTGTGGCTATTATAGGAGTTGATATTCCCCCATTTTTTGTCAAAAATAAACAGGGTGATTTAACCGGATCAGATATTAAAATGGCTCAAGATTTAGCCACGGCTTTAGGTGTTTCTCTGAAAATTGATCGCACGGCTCAAACCTTTAATGATGTCGTAGATATTGTTAATTCTAAAAAAGCAGATTTAGGAATTTCTAAATTAAGTCAGACCTTAGCTAGAGCCAAAATGGTTTCTTTTTCTCATCCCTATTTAACCTTAAGGCATGGTCTATTAATCAATCGTTTACAATTAGCAAAAACTTCAAAAGGCAAAGATACGGTTGATTTTTTAAAGAATTTTGAAGGAAAAATTGGGGTGATTAAAGGATCATCCTATGTGGGATTTACCAAAGAGAAATTTCCCCAAGCTCAAATTGTTGAATTTACGACTTGGGAGGAGGTAATTGAAGCCGCAATCAACGGTGATGTTTTAGCAGCCTATCGGGATGAATTAGAAGTGAAAAAAATTCTGATCAATCAACCTAATATAGCATTAAATTTTAAAACCGTTGCCCTCTCAGATAGTTATGATCCAATTGCCGTTGCCCTTCCTTGGTCAAGTGGGCATCTTTTACAATTTGTTAATTTTTACCTAGACTTGAACAAAATTAACTATACCGTTGATAGTCTGATTGAAGAATATTCCGATATATTTGGAAAAGCCGGACAACCAAAACAATAATAAATATTCTCCTGAAAATGCTGAAAAAATATTTCAATTTTGATCAATTATTCAAAATATTGCGTCACCCCTTGGCGATTGTCCCAGGAATTATATTAGGGCTATATTTTGGCATATTCCAAAAAGAAATAGCTGCTTTGTTAACGCCCTTTGGCAATTTGTATTTAGCCTTATTAAAAATGTGTGTTTTGCCGATATTATTCTCGGCGACAACCATGAGTGTTGGGCGGTTAATTAGTAGTCAAGACACTGAGAAATATATTAAACGCATTCTGCTGGTTTTTTCTTTGGGACTATTAGCCTGTAGCGTCATCGGTATGACCTTAGCTGTTGTTACTAATCCAGGGGGAAATTTAGATGAATCAACTTTAACAGCTTTAGGGGTAATTGTTAATTCATCAGAACTAGATTTAGAAGTCTCTTTGAGTAGTGATACCCCTAAACCGGAAGAAACTTCTATGTTAATCTCTTTTTTATTTAACTTAGTTCCTGACAATATTTTTTCAGCTTTAAGCGAGGGTAATACCCTAAAAATTTTGTTTTTTTCAATTATTTTTGGCATCGCTTTAGGGTCGATCAAAGAATCATCATCTTCTACCTTTTTTCTGATCCTTGATACTATTTATAAAAGTTCAAAACAATTAATTGATTGGCTGATTCTGCTCTTACCTTTTGGCTTATTTTGTCTATTAGCTAGTCAAATTGCTAAAACTGGATTTGGAATTGTTCTGGCTATGGGTGATTTTTTGGGAGTGGTGATTATTGCCTATGCCTTAATCTATTGTCTCAGTACCTTAGTGGTTTCTAAACAAGCTAAGACTTCCTTCAAGAATGTCTGTATAGCTTTAAAAGAACCCACCATATTAGCCCTAGCAACCCGCAGTAGTTTTTCCTGTTTACCCTCCTCTATTTCCTCCTTAACTGAAATCTTAAAATTTAATTTGCAAACGGTTGATTTAGTCACTCCCTTAGCGATTACAATTTGTCGATTTGGTTCCGTTACCTATTTTGCGATATCTTCGGTTTTTATTGCCCAGTTGTATAATACATCCTTGGGTTTATCGAGTTTTTTAATTATTATTATTGCCTCGATTTTTGCGGGCATGGCAACGTCAGGGACAACGGGAGTTTTAACCCTAACTCTATTAGATTTAGTCCTAAAACCCTTGGGATTACCCTTAGAAGCGGTGTTAGTCCTGTTAATTGCCATTGACCCGATTATTGACCCTTTCCGAACATTGTGTATTGTTCATACGGAGATCGCTGCAACTTCAGTTGTTGCCGATCCCAGAATTTTAGTTGAATATCCGGTAATAGATCAAGGAGAAATGGTCTAAGTTGCACCATATCCCCAAGCCAAATCTAAAGTCATTTCGGCCATAATTTTCATCGGATCAACCCAAATCAAGGGCAGATCTGTTAAATAATCAAAACCTACAGAAAGTTCCGTACATCCAGCAATCACTAATTCCGCTCCCTGATTTGCTAACCAATGGGTCGCATTAACTAGAATTTCTAAAGCCGGGGCAGAAACTTGAATTCCTGTGGCTTTAATGCCCCAAATCGGATGATAAATGGCATTCATAATCTGGTTTTGGACTTCCGAATTTAAGGGAGCTTGAATCGAATTCAGTCCTAATGCGCTTAAACTGTGGTGATAAAGTTGGGTTTTGAGGGTTCCTGTTGTTGCTAAAACCCCAATATTTCGATATTGCGGATAATGGGTTTGAATAAATAGGCTGGTAGAGTTCATCCAATGAATCCAAGGAATATTTAATTGAGGTTGAACTTGATCATAAAACGCATGGGAAGTATTACAAGGAATCACTAAAAAATCAGCCCCGGCGGTTTGTAAAATTTTGCCATATTTCACTAACCAGGGGGTGCAATTTTCCGCCTCTCCAATAATACTTTTCGTCCGATTGGGAATATCCGTAGCATTAATTAAAAACCAAACGGGATGCTCTTGATCACAACAGGCTCCTCGGGCTTGATTTAAAGCAATTAAGTGACGCTCTAATTCAATATGAGCTAAAGGCCCTAACCCCCCAATAATTCCCGGAATTGCTTGTTGTTTGATTAGCTGGTTCATAGAATTGAGGGCTGAAGCCCTCACTACGGGTGAACTTAATTAATATTAGGTTGGGCTTCCAAAACACTTTCGGGAACTCCCTCAAATTTCTGGAAGTTTTTCACAAATAACCGGGCTAATTGTTTAGCCTGTTTTTCATATTCTTGGGGATCTTTCCAGGTTTTCACCGGATCTAAAATTGCATCGGGAACCCCCGGAATGGTTTCGGGTATTAAGACTTTAAAAATCCGATGGGGATGGAATTGTACAGAGTCTAAATCTCCATTCACCGCCGCCGATACCATGGCCCGAGTATGGGCAATGGGGACTCGTTTACCCACGCCATAGG
>DATNRE010000435.1:0-1747 GCA_036703685.1 Candidatus Obscuribacterales bacterium | reverse complement strand
TGTCTACCGTTTACTAGACAGGTGTAAACTAACTGATAGACACTGTAAATTTACACCCTGGTAGACAGATGAAAATTAAGGAATTACAAGAACGATACAACCTGAAAACACGGCAATCAATCTATGATTGGATCAAGGCTGCAAATCTTACGTTACCTAAAGATGATCGGGGTCACGCCTACGCTACACCGGAACAAATTGAGGTTTTAGACCAACTGGCAGAACATCTAAAACAAGGGGGAACGTTAGGCAGTTTTACCCCGGTGTCTAGTCCTGAAATTTACACCTCGATAGACAGTCAGATAGACACCTCTAACCCCTCTACTGTCTACCAGATAGTAGACACTGTAAATTCAGAGATAGACACCCCGATGGTCATGTTAGAGCGTTTGGTGGGTGTTATCGTCTCCAACATTCAACCCCATTCCCCCCTCTGGTTTCATGAGGAACTGGAGAAGGCGGCTAAACAAGGCTGGATTCTGTCTACCAGTGAGGTAGAGTCACTGATAGGAGTTAAACCCAAAGGAGACAACTATCACCGGGGCGGGTGGGAGTTTGTTAGAACGGGTAAGATTGGGAATCAAGGGGCTTGGAAGGTTAATAAGTTATGAAATTATTACAAATATTTAAGCGATTGTTCAGCTAACAGAAAAAAAATTAATATAAAAAAAGGTTTAATCAACTGTTGTATAATTGTTAAAATATTATCAAAAAAAGCTCTATATGATACAGGATTCTAATTTTCAACAAGGTGAAACTGTTAATATCTCACTGAATGAGATTAAAAACATGGCATTTCCAGTTTTTAATATTCCACCTGCTGAAGAAGATAATATATTTCAAGTTGTTATTAATAATGAAAAACCTTTGGATGAGGATGAAAGCATTACATTTCTAGTTTGTAATATTTCACCTGCTGGAGAAGGTAATGTATTTCAAGTTCTTAATGATGGAGAATCTTTTGGATGGATTATCAAAGAACGTGGTGAATGGTTTCCTATAATAGATTTTAAAGGAGAAATTCCAACAGATATACCATCATATCCAACTCAAAAAATGGCAATAATAGACTTAGCAAGACAAGCAAGAACAATCAGTTTGAGTTTTGAGTAAGGTTTAACTCAAAATATCATAGCTCAAAAAGCATATCCTGAACCGCAATCACTCTCACCAATTAAAGTTAAATTTTCCAGAGGTTCTTATACAGCAAAAGTCAAAGGATATATAGAGCCATTTACCATTCAACCCTATATCATTAGTTCTAAAGATAACCAACTTTTTAGAGTTCAAGTTTCTCCTGAAGGTGTGGAAGCCTCAATTTATTTTGTCAAGGGAAATTCTAAAAAATATTTAGGTAGTGTTAGTGGAGGAGTTTGGTCAGGAGTTGTCCCCCAAACGGGTGATATGGTTGTAGAAATTCCAGCTAGAGGAGATACTGGATATTCCTACACCGCCGAATTTACAGTTAGATAAGATTAATTATAACTGCGGAATCCCTGCATCTAAAACTCATTGAAAACTTGTTCTGGAACTCTGACCCTAACTCTGGCCCCAATTCTGAGCCTAATCACAACTTATCTGAATAACAGAATATCAAGTTTTGCTATTCTCAGGGATAGCGTTATTGTTGTTATGCTATGCAAGGATTAAAGAATCTGGTATTGGGGTAGCCACCGAGATACGTGCAAAATGGGACACGTTGTAAAGTTTTGTTAAGAAATCAGGTTGAAAGCATTGATTTTAGGTT
>DATNRE010000434.1:0-11474 GCA_036703685.1 Candidatus Obscuribacterales bacterium | reverse complement strand
TGTACCCTTTCCATTGAGGAATCTACATAACGCGCCGTGCTTCCCGATGTCGTTTCTTCTCCTAAAACGTGCCAAGGTTCAATTCCATGACGCAGTTCTAATTCTACCCCTTCTTTGATAATTTCTCCATAACGGGGAAACCGAAATTCAAAAAAAGGTGCAAACCAAGTAAAATCAAAGTGATAACCAACGGTTTTTAAGTCCTCAATAATAGTTTTTAAATCCTCTCCTAAATAATGGGGTAACATAAATCGATCATGGAGAGTCGTACCCCAACGAATTAAGGGCTGGGTGTAGGGTCTTTCCCAGAACCAAGCCACTAACCCCCGAATTAATAACATTTGTAATAGGTTCATCTGGGGATGGGGAGGCATGGCAAAAGCCCGAAATTCTAATAATCCCAATTGATTTCTAGGGTTTTCAATCGGGTACAATTTATCAATACAAAAAGCCGACCTATGGGTATTTCCGGTAATATCAATTAACAAGTTTCTTAATAATCTATCCACTAATTCAGGTGGAATAGGAGCTTCAGGTTTTAACTGTTGAAAGGCAATTTCTAACTCATATAAACTTTCGTGTCTAGCTTCATCCACCCGGGGAGATTGACTGGTTGGCCCCACAAATAAATCACAGAATAAAAACGATAAACAGGGGTGATTTTGCCAATAGGTAATTAAACTTCTTAATAAATCGGGACGACGTAATAAGGGACTATCATAAACCGTTTTTCCACCTAGGGTAACATGGGCTCCTCCCCCGGTGGGAATTCGTCGTCCATCTAATAGATATTTTTCCGTTCCTAAACGGGATAATCGGGCTTCTTCATATAAAATAGTGGTAATTTTGACTAATTCTTGCCAGTTAGAGGCCGGATGAATATTAACTTCAATCACTCCCGGGTCTGGGGTAATTTGAAATCCGATCATTCCCGTATTAACTGGGGGTGTATATCCTTCTATCAGGACTGAATATTTAAGTTGAGCGGTGGTATTTTCAATCGCTGTAACTAAATCAACAAAACTTCTAGGGGAAGAAATTGGAGGTAGAAAAACGTAAATTTTTCCCTGTCTAACTTCTACACTTAAAGCCACCCGAATCGAATTAATTGCCGATTCTAAGGGCTTAAAACTGGGAATAATCGGGGCATGGGTTAGGGGAAGAATGGCTTCCTGTTCTAGTGGATCATTTTGCCAATTTAAAGAACTTAAAGGCAGACGAAATCCTATGGGAGAACTTCCAGTTAAAAGTTCTATTTTATTCGGGTTAGGAAGTCGCCACTGGCAACTACTCCAATAAATATTTTCTCCTTGAGCAATGGATAAAATCGGTAATGTATATCCAGCTATAATATTAGAATTGGGTTCATAGGCTGAAATAATACAATCGGATTTAACACCTAAATTTCTAACTAAATATTCAATGAAAATCTCAGCATTTTTTGAGGTATAATTACCATCTTGATCCTCGCAAGCATAAAGATCGGGATTTTGCCATAAAGGAATTCCATCTGTTCTCCAATAGCAACCTAAAGCCCATCGGGGCAAGGATTCACCGGGATAGGATTTTCCTAATCCATAATGGAGGAGTCCCCCTTTTTGAGCAAATTTAGCTTCTAATCTGTTCAGCAGTTGCCCGGCAATTTTGCGCTTTTCTTCTCCTAATGCAGCAATTCGCCATTGGGAAGATTCAAAATCATCAATTGAAACAAAAGTAGGTTCTCCCCCCATGGTTAAACCCACATTTAAACGCTGTAAATTATCTTCAACAATTTCGCCTAAATTATTAATTTGTTGCCATTGTTCTTGGGTATAAGGTTTTGTTACCCTGGGGATTTCGTGATACCGAGAAACCGTTACGGAAAAGTCTAGTTTTGACTCGCAGGGTTCAATAGTTCCCTGGACTGGCGAGGCATCCTGGGGGTCAGCCACACAAACTAAAGGAATATGACCTTCAGCAGTCATTAAACCCGAGGTGGGGTCAAGTCCAATCCAACCCGCACCCGGAAGATAAACCTCCGCCCAGGCGTGTAAATCTCCGTTATCATAAACTGGCCCCGGTGCTCCATCTAGGGGGGGAATATCATTAGTTAGTTGGATTAAATATCCCGAAACAAATCGAGCCGCTAATCCATAATGGCGTAAAATTTGTACGAATAACCATCCCGTATCTCGACAGGAACCGATTTTTTTCTTGAGGGTTTCTTCACTGGTTTGGATTCCGGGTTCTAATCTAATTTGATATTGGATATCTTGGGATAGTTTTTGACTTAAATCGAGTAAAAAATTAGAAGTATAAACATCCTGCTGACGATTAATTTCTACCCAGTTTTTTAGTAATTCTGCCGATTCAGTAATCTCTAAAAATGGACTGAGTTCTTTAGCTAGACGGGGTTCATATTCAAAAGGATAGTGGGTTGCGTAGCTTTCAATTAAAAAATTAAAGGGATTAATGGGTTGAATTTGGGCAATTAAATCGACTTCAATTTTAAAATAATCGCTGGTTTGGGGGAAGTTAACCTTAGCCAAAAAATTCCCATCATGATCCTGTAACCAGGTGAGTTGATAATCGGAGGGAAAGATATTCAGAGCATAACTTAATATGGGTGTCCGACAATGGGGAGCAGGACGCAAGCCAATAGTCTGAGGGCCAATAATTACCGGACGTTCAAACTGATAGGAAATCTGATGGTTAAGACTAACTTTAATAGACATTTTTTAGATATATTAGATCTGCAATATTAGCTATAGCAATCCTATTTGATTTGTGTTCAAAATTGTTGATCAAAAGGGAACAGGGAACAGGGAACACCGGATCTGGGGTAAGACTTTTGACTGTTTCATGTCAGTATTGAAATGTTACAACCTATTTAGGATTGCTATAGTTACTAAAAACTGTTAACTAATAACTGTTAACTAAAAACTGTTAACTGTTAACTGATGACTGTTAACTGATGACTGTTAACTGATGACTGATGACTGTTAACTGATGACTGATAACTTACAACTGATGACCACAATTAGAACAAAATCGGTCTTCCGGTTTTACCGATGTTCCACATTGACTACAAAAAGACTTGGCAGCCGCCGCAGGTGAACCCGTGCCCAGTTCCATATTGCCCATGCGCATAGACATCGGGTTCATATTCATCTCCATATCCCCCATTTTTAGGTTCATGGGTTTCATCGGTTCCATGGGTTTCATCGGTTCCATTCCCGGCGAAACCGGTAAGCGGGTAACTTCCTGAACCGTTAGTTGCTCAGAGTCTTTTACCAAGGGCATTTCACCCATGATACTGACACTGCTACCTTGAATTTGTAACATTCTTTCCCCTTGTTCGGATGTCACTTTCAGTACCATCCCGTGGGGAGTTTGAAACACCTGGGGAGGTGACGTCCAAACCCCCGTTGCAAAACTGCTGCTGGCTTGTTGCTGTTGTCCCGGGCCACTGCTAATCAGGGTGACAACAGTTTGTGCAGCCTGATTTTCTAAATAAACGCTTTGACCTGCCCCTAGCTGGCATACATAGGCCATAGGAAGGCTCCTTTGTCAACTCTATAGTGTTATTGTGCATTGTAGGGTTGAGTTTCTCAAAGGATAGAGTTTCTTAACAATTGTATTAGAAACTACTCAGAGAAAAAGTTAAAAACGATCCATTCTCGATCAACAATTGCGATCGCCCCCCCAGGAAAAGGGTCAGTTTGAGTCCGGTTTGGGGCATCAATTAAAGCGGTTAATTTTTCAATTTGTTCAAAATTAGCAGATTTTTGCATTACTTTTTCTAACACTTTTCGACTGACTCGACGTTTTATGGCTTCATGGGTTTGGCGCAGGACTAAACGATTAATTTTTAATAGGTTTTGATTGTCATTTTCCCAGAATACAACCTGTTGAAATAGGGTTTCGGTTACTTCTTCTAAATAGTTAACTTCCGATCGCAATAATTCTGCGGTTTGAGCCAGATGGGATTCGACTTGGGGGTTAAAATGGGTTTGTAAATAGGGTAAAACTTCGTGACGAATCCGGTTGCGAGCATAGTGTAAATCATCATTGGTACTATCTACCCAAATTTTTAGGGCTTTTTCTTGACAAAAATTCCCCGTTTGTTCCCGAGTAATTTCTAATAAAGGACGAACTAAAGTGATCGAATTTGTTGATCTTGAATCCAGAGGACGTTGCCAAGTTAAGGCTTGTAAACCATCGGAACCACTACCTCGAATTAAATTATAAAGTAGAGTTTCCGCCCGATCGCTTTTGGTATGACCTGTAACAATATAAGCATAATTATGGCTGTCAGCAATTTCAGTTAAAACTTGATAACGCCATTCCCTAGCGGCGGCTTCTGTAGTGGGAATAATAGCAGCAGTTTCTCGATAAAAGGGAATCTGCCAATAATTAGCTAATTGTTCAATATAATCGGCATTAGCTTGAGAATCAGAACGCCAACGATGATCACAATTAACCATGGCAATTTGCCAATGCCATTTCGGTTGTAAATCTAATAATAATTGAATTAAACATAAAGAATCCTGTCCCCCCGATACCGCCACTAATAACCGTTGAGATGCAGGTAAAATTCGGCGAGAACGCAGGGTACGATGGAGTTGGGTATGTAAGAAAGTCCACGGGGAAAGATTAGACATGAATACAAGGAATAGGCAAATAGCTGAAAACAGGATTTAGAACCCTCTGATCGTCCTAACTTTACAAAATCTTTACATAAAACGCCTAAGATCTCTTAATTCTTCACAAAACCCCCCTGACTTTTACAAAGCCTAGAGGTTAGGATTAACACCTAGCTCAGATAGCACCCATCCCTTTATCCTGGCAAAATAACAAAAGCTCACAGAAAAACACCGTTAAAATAAAGCAGTTAGGGAAACAGGTGATATTATCAGCAGATTCAATCTGGATTTGACTTTGAAATATTAATTTATGATAACTTCAACTAATCCAAACTCAAGGATTTGGGCTGACGCTCACGTTCATATTTATGACTGCTATGACCTAGAGGAATTTTTGGATGCAGCATTAAAAAATTTTAATGCCACGGCTGAAAAATCCGGCTATTCACAAGCAGAAACAGCCCTAATGTTTTTAACAGAAACTTCCCAGGATCATTATTTTCAGAAACTGATTCATTTGACTCAGAAAGACGAAAATTCTGAACTAACTCTGAAAAATTGGAGTTTGTTTAAAACAGAAGAAAACTGCTCTGTCTACGCCAAACATTCAACGGGACAGGGTATTTTTATATTTGCGGGTCGTCAAATTGTCACGGCTGAAAATTTAGAAGTTCTTGCCCTATTAACCGCCGAAGAATTTGCCGAGGGTTTACCTATTGAAACCACCATTCAAGAAGTTATTTCTAACGGCGGTATTCCCGTTCTGCCTTGGGGTTTCGGGAAATGGATGGGGGAACGGGGCACAATTATCAACCGTTTATTAGAACAAAAAGAATCCTTTCCTTTGTTCCTGGGTGACAACGGAGGTCGTCCTACCTTTTGGAGTCAACCGATTTATTTTAAACAAGCCCAAGCCAAGGGATTCAAAATTTTACCCGGCACCGATCCCCTACCTTTTGCTTCCGAATCTTGGCGACCTGGAAGTTTTGGATTTGCCCTCCAAGGCACTATTGATCCGAACAAACCCGGCCACAGTATCAAGCAAATTTTATTAGATCCTAATACTCAATTGCAAAGCTATGGAACCCAGGAAACTCCCCTGCGTTTTATTCGCAATCAAATTGCAATGCAACTGGTTAAACGCATGAGAAAAAAAGGATAAAATTATGAAAGCATTAGTGATTTCTCCCCAACCTTTTTATACCCCTCGCGGTACACCGTTTAGCGTCTATTACCGCACGTTAATTACGGCTGAATTAGGGGTAGATATTGATTTACTCACCTATGGCGAAGGCGAAGATATCGAAATTCCGGGGGTGAGAATTATTAGAATTCCGAGCTTTCCCATGTTCGGTAATGTTATAATTGGCCCTTCAAAACTGAAGTTATTTTTAGATATTTTCATTACCCTGTGGGCGATCGCTTTATTGATCAAAAATCGCTATGATTTTGTTCACGCCCATGAAGAAGCCATTTTTGTTTGTGCGTTGTTTAAACCGATTTTTAAATTTCGTCTGATTTATGATATGCACTCCAGTCTTCCCGAACAGTTAACAAACTTTCGATTTACCACATCTCAATGGTTAATTGATCTGTTTAAAACCATGGAAGATGCTTGTTTACATACTTCAGATGCCACTATTACAATATGTCCGAGTTTATATAACTATGCCCTGGGAATTATTGGGGATAAACAAAAAGTTTTCTTGATTGAAAATTCCATTTTTGATGAAGTGAAAGTCGTTCAAAAAACCGCTTAAATTCTATGGGTTTATCCCTATAAATTCTCAGGTTAATTATCAGGAGATTAATAGCCATGACTGAATCTAATGGAGAAAAAAATTCAGGAGTTCCCCCAACTATTTTTGATAAAAATTTAGTGGTTTATGCTGGAACTTTAGAATCCTATCAGGGGATTGATATTTTAATTAAAGCCTTTGTTTCCGTCGCTAAAGCCGATCCCCAGGCTTTTTTATTAATCGTGGGTGGCAGTCCAGAACAAACTCAATTCTTCTCCAATTTGGCAGAAGAATCTGGTATTAGTCAACAATGTTTCTTAACCGGTCGGGTAGAACAATCCTTAGCTCAAAATTACGCTAACCGCGCGAAAGTTCAAGTGTCGCCCCGCCGTAGTGGCACCAATACCCCCCTAAAAGTTTATCAACAATTAGCTAGTGGGGTTCCCTTAGTTGCCACCCGCATCTATTCCCATACCCAGGTTTTAGATGACAATGTAGCCTTTTTAGTGGAACCGGAACCGGAAGATTTAGCCCGGGGAATTATCGAAGCATTAAGCAATGAAACTGAAGCCCAACAAAAAGCTAAAAATGCTCAACTACTGTATCAAGAAAAATATTCCCGTGAAGTTTATACCCAAAAAATGATTAATTTGTTGGAGTTTGTGACTAGCACTCCGATTAAAAGGTCTCCCGGTTCAGAGTCCTCTAAAAATCATTCTCCCAATGCCTTGAATTTGAAATCAAGCTAACCAGACCAGAAACCGGGTTTCTAAGGATTTTAGGGTTGAAATCCAGATTAAATGTTAATAAACCCGGTTTTTTCTAACTCAAAAACTTGCCGAAGCCATTTTTTTTAATTAAAATAGAACAAACGTAGGGGCTAATTTCTAAGTTTTAAATACCGTCCGTTAGGGGATTAAATTCGATGTGTGGAATAACAGGAGTTGCGGCTTTGAATGGCTCACCTCATCCCACCTTGGAACAGTTAAAAACCATGTGTGATAGCATCTTCCATCGGGGGCCGGATCAAGATGGAATGCACGTTCAAGACGGGGTTGCATTGGGAATGCGACGATTATCAATCATCGATTTAAGTGGCGGACGACAACCGATTTTTAATCAAGATCGGACGATTTTAACGGTTTTTAATGGGGAAATTTATAACTTCCGAGAACTCCGTAGGGAACTCGAAGCCAAAGGCTATACTTTTGCTACAAAAACCGATACGGAAGTGATTGTCTATGCTTACGAAGAATATGGGCTAGACTTTCCTAAATACCTGAATGGAATGTTTGCGATCGCCCTCCATGATACGGTTAAGAAAAAACTGTATTTAGTGCGAGATCATTTAGGAATTAAACCTCTCTATTATTCCTTTGATCAAAACTATTTAGTTTGGGGTTCGGAAATTAAAGCCATTCTCGCCAGTGGACTGGTTAAAAAGACCTTAGACCTTGATGCGTTAGGGGAATATTTAGCCTGGGAATATGTTCCGGGTAAAGCGACCCTATTTAAAGAAATCCGGCAATTAGAACCGGGACAAATGTTAGAAATTGACTTAGAAAATCCCCAATGTCAACCCCAAACCTACTGGGATATTCCGGCTACGGGTGAAATAGAATTATCCGCTCAAGAATGGGCTGATAAAGTGGAAGCTCAACTCCGAAAATCCGTAACAATGCAACTGGTGAGTGATGTTCCTTTGGGGGCATTTCTATCAGGAGGTGTGGATTCTTCCCTCACCGTTGCTTTAATGGGCAAGGCACAAACCTATAGTATTGGCTTTGATGATCCCTCCTACAATGAGTTGAAATGGTCGGAAAAAGTCGCTTCCCATTTAGGGGTTGAACATATCAATGAAGTGATTAAGCCCAACGTGGTAGAATTATTTGACCATTTAATGTACTTCTTAGATGATCCCATTGGGGATTTTTCCATTTTTCCTACATTTTTAGTCTCCCAATTAGCTCGAAAATATGTAACGGTTTCCTTGAGTGGAGATGGGGGCGATGAACTATTTGGGGGCTACGAAACCTATTTAGCTAATGAAAAAGCCGAACAATATTATAAAATTCCGGCTATTTTTAGAAAGAATTTAGTCGAACCTTTAATTAATTCTTTGCGTCCTCGCCCGGAGAAAAAAGGCTTAGTTAATAAAGCTAAAAGGTTCATTGAAGGGTTAGAAAATCCCGTGGATTTATCCCATGCCCGTTGGCGAATTTTTGCCGGAGATGCCGTGCGATCGCAATTATTTACCCCAGAAGTCCAGCAAGAATTAGTCACCTCCTCGGCATCCCATATTATTGATTTATTCAATAAAGCAGGCGATCGTCAACCCCAAAACCGGAGTATGTATGTCGATGTCAAAAGCTATTTAAGCGATGACATTTTGGTGAAAGTGGATCGAATGTCCATGGCCGTTTCCCTAGAGTCAAGAGTTCCCTATCTTGACCCTGATTTGGTCGAATTAGCCTTTCAAATTCCCGATCACTTAAAATTAGCAAATGGTGAAACAAAAGTTCTGTTAAAATCCATTGCTGCCCGTTATGTTCCCCCGGAATGTGTATATCGACCGAAAGAAGGATTTAGTATTCCGATTAAAAACTGGCTGTGTAATGAATTTCGGCCGTTAATGGAAGAATTACTCAGCGATCAGGCCATTAGAGAGCAGGGAATTTTCCAGGTCAATACTATTAAGCGACTCAAGGAAGAACATCTAGCCGGAACTGCCAACCATAGCCATATTTTATGGTCATTAATTGTGTTTCAAAGTTGGTATAAACGCTGGTTCAAAGGAGAATAAAATTATCTAGTTTTTCTTGAAATTTAGTCGTAAACCCTCTATTAGCCATGACCAAAATTAACCGAAATCCAGCCACCGCCGCCCAATCTTCCTATGATGTAATTATTATCGGAGGAGGAATTTATGGGGTAATGCTTTCCTTAGAAGCCTCCCGTCGAAATTTGCGATCGCTATTAATAGAAAAAGGCGATTTTGGGGGAGCTACAAGTTATAATAGTCTCCGTATTGTCCACGGGGGATTTCGCTATTTACAAAACCTCGATTTAGAACGGTTTTATGAATCCGTAGGAGAGCGAAAATGGTTTCTAAAAACCTTCCCCGACTTAGTAAAACCCCTCTCCTGTTTAATGCCTTTATATAATAAAGGAATCCGCCGCCCCCCGATTCTTTATACCGCTTTAAAACTCAATGATGCCCTATCAATTAATCGTAACCAAGGTATCCGCCCAGACCGTCATTTACCCCCCGGAGAAGTGATTAAATCCGAACAGGTAAAAACCTATTTTCCCACTGTAGATCCCCAAGGATTAACCGGGGGAGCCATTTGGCATGATGCTTGTATGCCCGATTCCCAAAGATTAGTAATCGGGATTCTACGCTGGGCCTGTTCCTTGGGGGCGACGGCTTTAAACTATGTAGAAGCCAAAGAAATATTAAAGGTCAATCAAACGGTTTCCGGTGTTATAGCGGAAGATAAAATCACGGGAGAAACCCAGGAATTTCAAGCTAAAATTGTTGTGAATGCCGCCGGGCCTTGGTGTCGAGAATTGGCAGCTAAATTCGATCAAGATGTTCCTCATTTATTTTATAAATCTATCGCTTGGAATATCCTATTTGATCGAGAAACCCTATCGGATTTTGCCCTAGCCGTAGAACCCAAAAAACCCCATGCTCAAACCTATTTTCTCCATCCCTGGAAAGGGCGGCTTTTAGCGGGAACAATTCATAATCCCTGGTTCAAAGAAATTAAAGCTAACCCGAACCCTGAACCCGCAGAAATTAGCGAATTTATTGATAATCTCAATCTCGCTATTCCGGGGTTAAATTTAAGTAAAACCGAAATTCTTCGGGTGTTTTCCGGTTTACTCCCTGGGGAAAAACCTGATAGTAATGAACTCGCGGTCAGGGAAGTTATTTTAAATCATCAAACCCTGAATCAAGGAATTAAAGGATTATATAGTGTTTCTGGGGTCAAATTTACCACAGCCCGTCTGGTGGCAGAAAAGACAATTCAGCAAATTTTTCCCAATTTTCCATCGGTCAATCCAATAGAAACCGCCCCACCAGAAGCCCAACGTCCCCAGGGATTGTATGATTATCATTGGTATCCCCAGCCCGAATTAACTGACTGGAAAACCGAATTACAAGATATCATTGAAAATGAAGCGGTACAACATTTAGATGATTTAATCTTACGTCGGACTAGCTTAGGAGATAATCCTAAACGAGCTTTAAAAATTGCTCCCTTAGTTTGTCAACTCTTTAACTGGGATGACCAAAAATCTAAACAAGAAATTCAACGGTTAGAAAGTTTTTATCAGACCTGCGGTATGGAAGAATTAACCCTGAAAAGCTAAAACTTTAGCCATAAAACCCATTTTTTATATCATTAATTGGAGCAACTTTTTATGAAAGTCTTAGTTACAGGAGCTAACGGATTTACAGGCAGTTATCTGACTAAACACTTACTAGATAAAGGCTATGAAGTGCGGGTATTAGTCCGTAAAAATTCTAATCAAAGCGCCCTAGAAGGATTACCCATTGAATATGCCTTTGCCGATATTGCTGATGATCACCCCTTGGAAGATTCCGTGATGGCTGGGGTAGAGATTGTTTATCATATTGCGGCATTATATCGGGCGGAAAATGTCCCCAGAGAATATTTTTGGGATGTTAATGTTAAGGGAACTCGCAAGGTTTTAGAAGCCGCAAAAAAAGCCAATGTGAAACGATTTGTGCATTGTAGCACCGTGGGAGTTCAAGGAGAAATTAAAAACCCGCCCGCCAAGGAAGAAGACCCCTATTCACCCGGAGACTATTATCAAGAATCTAAGATGGAAGGAGAACTTTTAGCATTAGATTTTTTCAAAAAAGAAAAGTTAGCGGGTTGTGTAGTTCGTCCCGTGGGAATTTATGGCCCTGGAGATTTACGGTTTCTGAAACTGTTTAAATATATCTATTCGGGCAAGTTTAAAATGATCGGGAGTGGGGAAGTTCTCTATCATTTGACCTATGTAGAAGATTTGGCGGCGGGTATTGCCTTGGCGGGGGAAAAAGACGCCGCTATCGGTGAAATTTTTACCATTG
>DATNRE010000433.1:0-22879 GCA_036703685.1 Candidatus Obscuribacterales bacterium | reverse complement strand
CTATCAGTTTGGCTGGTTGTTCTTTGTGAAATACTATTTCATGCCCTATTTAGTGTTTGTGATGTGGCTAGATTTAGTGACTTACTTACACCATAGCGAGGCTGATATTCCCTGGTATCGGGGGGAAGATTGGTATTTCTTGAAAGGGGCTTTATCGACTATTGACCGGGATTATGGTTTTATTAATCCGATTCATCATAATATCGGAACCCACGTTGCTCATCACATTTTCTTGAATATGCCCCACTATCATTTGAAAACAGCAACGGAGGCAATTAAACCCCTACTGGGTGAATATTATCGGTCTTCTAATGAACCGATTTGGAAAAGTTTTATTCAATCCTATTGGTCTTGTCATTTTGTTCCTGATAATGGTTCAAAAGTCTATTATCAATCGGCTTGGAACGCTGACAAAAAGGTTGATTAACCTTTTTTGAAAAATCAGAAACAAAACCAGAAACCGGGTTTTTTAATAAGTCTGGATAACTAGCAATTAGTCACTATTAAAAACCTAAAAATCAGAAACCGGGTTTTTTAATAAGTCTGGATAACTAGCAGTAAATCACTGTTAAAAACCCGGTTTCTTTCTTGTTTATTGCTTAATTATTGAATTTTAACGGTTAACTGATAACTAGCATTTCCCCGAGTTCCCCCCACAATAATTTCATAATTTCCGGTGTCGGGCAATTTCAAACTAGACTGGGTGGCTTCGGTTTTCAAAACCTGCCCATTCGGCGCAATTACATCAAAAACAGCGTTATTTTCTAAAGCGGTAATTTTAAGATCCATTCTTTGGCCTTGGTTGGCTTTTAATAAATAGATATTGCGAGTTCCTCGCACCACCGACTGACTTAGAGTTGCTGAATTTTTCCCCGGGTCAAAACGAACTTGGGAGACTAAACAGGGTTCTTTTTTATAAACAAATCGTCCTGTATTTAAAGAGTCAGAATTTAACGTCCAAGTTTCCTTAGTTTTTTGGGTATCTAACTCAATTTTTGTGGTAATATTTAGGTTTAATTTATTGCCATTTTTCATTCCTTGTAATACTTGAGTATAGGACGTATAATAGGATTCTTTTTCATTATGAATGGTGGCTTCCACTCGACCGGTGACTTTATTCCCATCAATATAAATTCGGGCGATAGAGTCCATATTATCATCAGCAATAGAAAAACAATAGCCCTGAATGGAGGAAACCGGACTAGAGTTTTGAGCTAATTCTGTTGCAGAATTGGGCACAAAAGAGGCTATAGAATTAATCGGGGGTGCAATATTTAGAAACGTTCCTACAACGACCAAAAATCCTAATACTTGCATCATTATTTTTACCTTGTTATTGTTAATTGTTGACGGTTAATTACCCATTACCCATTACCCATTACCTATTACCTGTTCCCTGTTCCCTGTTCCCTGTTCCCTGACATAATATTCGATCTTCGGGACTGAGTTGGGAATTAGTTTTTAAATACTCTTTTATCCAGTCACAAGCATAGGCAAATTCATTCAAATTTAAAACTTGATCTAAATTCCATAACAGCACTGTTTTATCCAGACTAGCGGATGCCAGGGTTTGACCATCGGGACTAAATCTCACATTATAAACTTCATCATTATGACCCTTCAAGGTTTTAACTAAAGTACCATCAAGTTTCCAGAGTTTAATGGTTTTATCTTGACTGGCGGATGCTAATAATTTTTGGTCAGGACTGAAGGCGACGGCCATCACGGTCGCGCTGTGTCCCTTCAGGGTATTTTCATCAATAAAAGATTTAATCCTAGGGCTCCAACGCCATAATTTTATGGTTTCGTCTCGACTGGCGGAGGCTAAAATCTGTCCATCGGGACTCAAGGCCAGTCCCCAAATTCCATCTTGATGACCGGTTAAGGTTTGTAGGAGTTGACCATTCAAGCCCCAAAGTTTTATGGTTTTATCGTCAGAACTCGAAATAATCCTATCACCCTGGGGCGCAATTGCGATTCCCCAAACTTGACCCTGATGACCCTTCAAAGTTTGGCGGAGTGTTCCATCAATTCCCCAAATTTTAACCGATTCATCCCAACTTCCAGAAATTAAGGATTGATTATCGGGGGTAAATTTCATCCCCCAAACCCCCCTTTGATGTCCTAATAGGGTTTGATGGGGAGGGGTGATAAAGGTTCCATTTTGAGCTTTTTTCCAAAGATTAATTGTCCCATTTAAGTAGCTTGAAGCTAACCATTGACTATCGGAACTAAACTCAACCTGATTAACCCAGGAGTTTTCTCCTGTCAGGGTTTGTAATAATTTCCCCTGTTTTGTCCAGAGTTTAATTGTCTTGTCTAAGGATGAGGAAGCAATGGTTTGACCATCGGGACTAAAGGTGATTCCCCAAACGCTATCTTCATGACCGACTAACCGACCGACTAAATAATCTTTGATTTTCCAAAATTTAACACTTTTATCCCAACTAGCTGAAGCGATCATTTGACTATCGGAACTAAAGATAATCCGACTTACTTCTCCATCATGTCCGAATAAAGTTTTATAGGGAGTATAAATAGAAGTTTTGGGATCTTTTTGCCAGAGTTGTATTGTTTTATTTCGCATTCCCGCCGCTAAAAATTGCTGATTGGGACTAAATGCCACATCCCAAATGTCATCTTCAAGGGGGCCAAAACTATCGATTAAAATTCCTTCTGGACTCCAGAGTTTAAGGGTTTTATCTCGACTTCCAGAAGCAATCAGTTGACCATCGAGACTCCAATTCACCGCCATAATTTCACTCCGATGTCCGGTCAGAGTTTTTAAAAGTGTGCCATCGGATTTCCAAATTTTTACGGTATTATCAGCACTCCCAGAAGCAAATGTTTGACCATCGGGACTAAAAACAACGGTTCTAATTTCAGCATTATGGGCGGGAATAGTTTTTAAGAGTTTCCCGTCTATTGTCCACAGTTTTAGGGTGTGATCCCAACTAGCTGAAATGAGGATATCTTGAGTCGGACTAAAACTAACGGCTTCGACTGATAATTTATGTCCATTTAATGTTCTTAAATAGCTACCATCGGTTTTCCACAATTTAATAGTTTTGTCTGCACTCCCCGAAGCTAGGAGGGGATGGCGGGGACTAAATGCTAACCCCATAATACTACTTCCATGTCCTATCAGGGTTTTCCAAAGGGTGCCATCGGGTTTCCAGAGTTTAATTGTTTTATCCTGACTTCCAGAGGCAATTAAATCTCCTTTTGGGCTAAATTGTACGGTGTTAACTATACTGGTATGTCCTGAAAGTTGATTATATTCTTGAATCCCATAAACGGCTTTTTGTAATGTTAATTTTATATTCTGGTGAGTTTTTGTATCCACATCCGATAGGGTTTGCAATTGTCGATAGGCTTTCATGGATTGAATTAAGGCTTCAAACCTTTGATTTAAGGCAAATAAGGACTCGGCAGATTGATTGAGAGCTTTAACTTCATTCATTTTTGCCTGGTTTTCATTCACCCTGGCTTGATGATATTGAAATCCTGAGATTAGACCTAATATAATGGCAATAACTAAGGCACTACTAACGGATAAAAGTAAAAATCTTTGCAGTTTTGCCGTTTGTTTTTCTTGGGTGAGTCGGGCTTCTACTTCCCGCATTCTGGCAGCTTCTAAGGATTTTTGAACTTCTTGCCGATCTAATTCTTCACTTTTAGCTAAAAATTGATAATCTAAATCACTAATACTGCGACCGCTTGACCAATTTTGAGCTTCTTTTAAGGCCTGTCCTCGTAATAATCGTGAGGTATCTTTTTGGTTAGATTCTACCCAGGCATCAAAGGCTTGAGAATAGGGCCGCAAATTACTTAATTGTTGGTTAACCCAGTCTAAATCAAATACTTCTTGATAAATGCGATTTTTGACTTGTAAAAACCCAGTTTTTTTGATGACCAAACCGGATAAGATGAGTTCTGATTGTTCGTTACTATCATCGGTTAAAACTTCTAAATTTTTAAGAATATCTTGATAGATTCCTAGAATTCTGCCGATGTGATAGGGGTTATTTTGAATTCGGTTACGAATGGTTCTTAAATGTTCGGGTTCATCTTGCGATTCCCATTTATAAATAATCTGCGATCGCACTAAGGATTCTACCCAAAATCCCTCGGTTCCAGGGGGAATAGTTAATATTTCATGAATTGTTTCTTTCGTAGAATTTATCACTAATTGACATATTTTTTGCGTTAAAAAAGGTTGTCCTCCTGTCCAAGATATAATTTCTCCCATGATAGCTTTAGCATGACTTATTTTTTGCTCTAAACCTTCAATTAAGGGTTGAACTTCATTAATCGTAAATCCTGATAATTCAATAGCTTTTCCAATATTAAAAGGAGTGCGAGTGCGATCAGAAATTAACGCGGAAGGGGTAGCAACGCCAAATAAGGCAAAGCTAATCCGGTTATATTCAGGATTAATTGCCCGTTGATTATAGCAAAACCGAACCAAGGCAAAAAAATCATCAACTTTAAAATTCAAACTTAAAATACTATCAATTTCATCAACAAATATAATTAATTTTTGATCGGAAAACTCAACTAATAAAATATCTTCTATAAAATTACTCAGACGTTGAATAATAGAAACTTCTTCTTCCTCTTTCCACCAATTTTTTAAGTTAAATTTACCTAAAAGATTAAATCCTCGCCATAACTCAGTAACTATTCCTTTATACCATTGTTGTTCCGTTACCATTTCGCTCCCTATGCGAGTCATATCTAAAGTCGCACATTGAAATCCTTCTTGTTGGAGACGATAACGGGTTTTAACTAATAGGGAAGATTTCCCCATTTGCCGAGAATTTAAAACATAACAAAAATGCCCCCGTTGCAACTTGTCATACAAATCAGAATCCGCCTTTCTAAGCACATAAGTCGGAGCATCTTGAGCTAAACTTCCCCCAATTTGATAGGCAGAATTAATCATGTATTACAAGTATTCGGCGATTGGAAATCCCTACTACACAAACTAAGTCCACCTTCGTGGACTAATCTAAATCTAACCTACGAAGGTGGGTTTTGTCTGTGTAGCCGCGATTTCCAATCGCCGGGGATAATTAATCCAAAATCTAACCCACGAAGGTGGGTTTTGTCTGTGTAGCCGCGATTTCCAATCGCCGGGGATAGGTTACATCATACCCATGCCGCCCATGCCGCCCATACCGCCCATACCGCCCATACCGCCCATGCCGCCCATGGCATCCATGTCAGGCATGGCGGATTTCTTCTCGGGTTTTTCTACAACTAAGGCTTCCGTTGTTAACACTAACCCTGAAATCGAGGAAGCATTTTGTAGGGCAGAACGTACCACTTTTGCCGGGTCAATAATCCCAGAAGCAATTAAATCTTCATAGGTTCCAGTTAAGGCATTATAACCAATATTAAACTCAGTGTTGCGGACATTTTCCACCACCACAGCGCCTTCGGCTCCAGCATTACTGGCAATATAATATAAAGGAGCTTCGAGGGCTTTGGCAATAATTCCCGCCCCAATTTTTTCGTCATCACTGAGTTGGGATTTCAGTTCATCGACTTTTTTCGCCAGATGAATTAAAGTTGTGCCACCCCCAGGAACAATCCCTTCTTCTACGGCGGCTTTAGTAGCATTTAAGGCATCTTCAATCCGCAGTTTCCGAGATTTCATTTCCGTTTCCGTGGCGGCTCCCACTTTGATCACAGCCACCCCTCCAGCTAATTTGGCAATCCGCTCTTGGAGTTTTTCCGTATCATATTCGGAGTCGGTTTCTTCGAGTTGACGGCGAATTTGTTCAACCCGTTTTTTGACGTCAGCTTGAGTGGTGCTATCGGCAACAATAATCGTATTGTCTTTTTCAATCGTGATTTTGCTGGCCGTTCCTAACATCTCTAAAGAAACAGTATCTAAACTTAATCCGACTTCTTCAGAAATTAATTGTCCGCCTGTGAGAACCGCAATATCTTGTAATAAAGCTTTGCGACGTTCCCCAAAACTGGGGGCTTTAATGGCGGCAACATTTAACACGCCTCTGGCTTTATTCACCACTAAAGTTGCTAAGGCTTCCCCATCAATATCTTCAGCAATAATTAACAGAGGTTGACCCGAACGGGCAATTTTTTCTAAGACCGCCACTAGGTCTTGAATGGAACTAATTTTTTTATCGGTAATTAGAATTCTGGCGTTAGAAAATTCCACGACCATCCGTTCATTATCGGTAATGAAATAGGGGGAAATATAGCCCCGGTCGAGTTGCATTCCTTCGACCACATCTAATTCTGTGGTGATGGATTTAGATTCTTCAACGGTAATTACCCCGTCTTTAGTGACCTTTTCCATCGCCAGAGAAATCATTTGACCGATTTCCGGGTCATTTCCGGCCGAAATCGTGGCAACTTGAGCGATCGCATCCCCTTCCACGGGTTTAGCAATGGCTTGAATTTCTTCGACTAAAATTTGAGTAATTTTGTCCATTCCCCGTCTGAGAGCCACAGGATTAGCCCCGGCTGCGACGTTTTTTAACCCTTCACGAATCATCGCTTGGGCTAAAATGGCGGCGGTGGTTGTGCCATCTCCGGCGACTTCATTGGTTTTCGAGGCGACTTCCTGCATCAGTCGGGCGCCGGTATTTTCCAGGGGGTCGGACAGTTGAATTTCTTTCGCGACGGTAATCCCATCGTTGACGATTTCGGGAGCGCCAAATTTCTTCTCTAATAAGACATTCCGACCTTTAGGGCCAAGGGTGACTCGCACCGCATCGGCTAGGGCATTTACACCTTTTTCTAAGGCTCTACGGGATTCTTCACCAAACGAAACAATTTTAGCCATCTTACAATATCATTAATCACCAATAAATTACTTTAGCACTCAAGGGTTTTGAGTGCTAGTTCGGAAATCCGTCATTGTCAGGAGGTTGGGTTAACCCCAATTTGTCTCTACTCGCTTGCTGATTGAAAAAAGCAAGTTTAAAATGGGTTCTATAATCAATAGGGCGGGTTTTTGGGAGGGATACTAATTTTTTGAATAGACAGAATTTACAGGAATTAGCATTAACTCGACTTCAAGACGCAAAAGTGCTTTTAGACAATCACCAATATTCCGGTGCTTACTATCTGAGTGGTTATGTGATTGAATGTGCTTTGAAGGCTTGCATCGCTAAAAAAACTCAGCAATATGATTTTCCTGACAAGAATATTGTTATGGACAGTTATACCCATAATTTAGAAAAGCTGGTGAAAGTTGCTGGGCTTGATAGAGAATTAAAGTCTCTACTAAATGATCGAGTATTTTCATCTCGATGGTCAGAAGTTAGAGACTGGTCTGAAGAAAGCCGTTATAAAAAAAATAACCAACAAAAAGCCCACGATATTTACTTAGCAATTACCGATCCTAATCACGGAGTTTTACAATGGTTGCAGCAACATTGGTAAATCAAGAAATAGAAGAAGGTCAAAGATTAATAGATGCTCTCAATACCGCAGGTTTATCAGTTCATTCTGCTTTGTGGCTGTATGCGTCAGAACCTGAAATATGGCACTTGACACTTGCTTTACCTGGGTATGATGATGTCGGTTCACTTAAAACTTATGAGCAGATATTATCCGTTTTTCGCGAAGTTAAACCCGACTTAAAAATTGATTGGACAGGAATTGTAGCTGTTAGTCCTAACGATGAATTAATTCAGGGTTTAAGTCAAGATCAACAACATTGGAATATCGACTTATCAGGAAGACGCATGACCAATAGTAGGGTTAATAAAATATTGATTGAAGATGCTTATATTTATGAAATTGGCGAGAATTTACAACTCGGAATTTTACCAGAATAAGGTATAATCTACAAAGGAGGGATTCCCTAGATCATAGCGAGAAACCGGATAGAATCTAGTTAAGACCGAACTAACAATATTGTAAAAACTGTTCGGGAAATAGAATTAATTCTCCTGATTTAAACTGTTCTAGGGGAACCCATAAGGCTTTTTTCTTGCGTTTGTTTTCCATGAATTTTAGTTCTTCGAGTTGATAGAATTTCACATCTACAAAATCACAGCGATAGATTTGAATGAACTCCTGTTGTATATCATTGTCGTAAACAAAAATATTTTCTAAACAGCCTAAATAATTAATATTAGTTAATTCCGCTTGAATTGCGGCTCGAAATTCTCGCTTTAACGTATCAAAACTCGATTCTCCAAAATCAATATCTCCTCCTAAAGCTCGATAGAAGGTTTGTTGTTTAATGGGATCATAGTCTTGGGAAACAAAAATGCGATCGCTATTTTGAATTAATCCTAATGCTAAAACTCGAATTTTACTGGATTTAGACATAAGATAAAATTAGGGGATATCAAGACGCGACGGAGCGCGTCCCCACTACTAATTATAATCCCCTACACTCGATTGATAAATGTCTTTTTCAATCGGCCAATCTTCATTTTCACCGCCAATAATTATTTTTTCAATGGTGACATATTCTTGACTCAGTTGACGAAAAGTATTAATTAAAACATCCAGAGCAAAAGCATCACTGGTTCCTAAATCAAACCAACAGCGCGCCCAAACTCCTTCATATTCTATTTCACCCATATTGTGCATCAGTGCCATCATACTATTATCAACCACTGCATCATCATAGGTCAGATAACTTAGGTCAATTCCCGTGTCCTGAACCTGTAGATTTTCAGCGTTAAATCCTCCCATTTTTCCTAATAGAAACCAAGAATCAAACACTTCCTCAATATAATCCCGTTCACTGCGAGAAGGGACGGTTTGAAATTGCAGCCAAATCCAAATATCAAAAGGATTACATTCTCTAAACAAAACTTCCATAATTAAAGGCTATAAAGTTGGTAATTGATTGGCAGTTGGCCCCCAAAGACCCTGAGTATCTTTAATTGTATCTCGCAAAGGATCACAGGGACGGCTTTGATTATCAATGCGGTTTAAATTTTTGCATTGTTCATAAAAGATTTGAGCCACTAATCGTTTAGGAAGTTGATCCGATTGACCCAAAGATTGAGTAAAATATTTTTGGGCTTCTTTTAACTGGGTTGGGGTTGTTGTTTGATTTTCTGCTTTTAATTTTTTCCCCTGGTCGGCTAAGATTTGCGCCTTTAGATATAATACTTCTGGATGATTAGGAGCTTCAGATAGGGCTTTTTCAGTATAAGTTAAAGCTTGATCCTGTTGACCTAAATTTTTATAACCCACGGCAATACCACGATAGACTAAATAACGAGGTTCTGCTTGTTTTTCTAATTGATTAATTGCTTTTTTCGAGTCAGAAAAAGGAAGATTTAAGGATAACAGTAAATCCATGTAACCCTGAATTAAATTGAGTTCGGGATCTTCAGGATCAATTTTTTTAGCCACATCTAAGAATTTTAATACCTCTTGTAATTTATTCAATGCTTTAGGCGCGCCTTTGAGTGTGCCTTCGGTGACTAAAGTATGACCTCCCTGTAAAAACAAACCGACAGCCACATAGAGATTACCCCGCAAAGGGTCTTTTGTACTTAATAACTTGGCGGTTTCTAGGGTTTTATCGCTATAGGTTTTTAAGGAGGTAAAATCTTCATCTTGGTAGGCCAAGGAAGCCAAAAGAGCATAAACTAAAGGTTCATTCGGTTCTTGAGATTTAGCTTGTTCTAAATAGTTTTTAGCTTGTTTATAATTCCACTGGGCAAACATGGCTTTAAACCCTAATGCCGTTTGATTTCCAATGGGGCGAGGATCGTTTTTACGAAACGGATCGGCAGCTAAACCTAGGTTAACACCTAAATTAAATGCTATTAAACCCGTACTGATTCCCAGGAGAGTTTTTTTTATAATTGCAGATAATTTCTGGCTTTTAAACTGAGAATAAATGATCATCGTTTTCATCCTGTTATTAAAGTTTAAATAGAAGGCAAAACCCAAGCTAAATTTAGGTTTTTTGGGGATTGGTTCACTATAAATATTAATTTGTTTTCTGGCTTTCGCCAAGGGTAAACTCAGATTTTTTTGAGAAAATAGGTAACAATAATCACTCCTATTGTGCTATAATATTAGCTGAGGTAGTTGGGCATTTTACTATTGCTCTTGCTTTGTTTTTGGGCCAGATTATCATTGAATTGGTGTTTTTTTTCTGATGCTTTATATCAAAAACTTAGTTTATCATCCCGCCGCCAGTGACAACTCGATTTTAACCCAGGTTAACTTAGAATTGGAACCGCAGCAAATGGGACTGATTATTGGGCCTAGTGGATCGGGGAAAAGTACATTACTAGAGATTTTAGCGGGTTTGGCCACAAAAACCAAGGGAGATATTCGCTGGCGCGAGCAAGAATTAACCCCAGAACACCTACAACAACTGGTGGGCTTAGTGTTTCAATTTCCAGAACGACATTTTTGTGGAGGCACAATTTTAGAGGAGTTGCGCCTGGGTCATCCCGAAATCGATGCCGAACAGGTTGATAAAGCCCTGGAGGAAGTGGGACTGGGCCATTTATCTCTACAGGTCGCGCCCCATTCCCTGAGCGGCGGACAGCAACGACGTCTGGCCTTGGCGGTACAATTAATTCGCCAACCCCATATTTTAATGTTAGATGAACCTACGGCCGGGTTAGACTGGTCAATGCGACAACAACTGATTAATTTATTAGGGAAATTAAAACAACATTGGACGTTATTAGTTGTTACCCATGATGCCCGAGAATTGTTTGGTTTAGCTGACCGATGTTGGTCATTAAAACAGGGTCATTTAACCGCCCTAGATATTGAGGTCATGGCAACCGAAGACAAACAAAAAATCGCTGCTTTTCCTCCCGTTTAATTTTTATTGAATTGAATTATGAATCAAATTTCCTCTCCCCAATTACCTGAAATGACCGCCGTTTGGCAGGAAACCTTAAATTGGCAACCCACTCCCGAACAACAGGTTTTATTCCAACAATTATTTGAGTTAATTATTCAGTTTAATCAACAGCTTAACTTAACTCGTCTCACGGAACCCGAAGATTTTTGGGAAAAACATTTATGGGATTCTTTCCGAGGAATTTCCTTTTTATTATCAGAAAAAAATCTCCTTTCCCCGGGGACAAAATTTATTGATATTGGTACGGGTGGGGGTTTTCCTGGGATTCCGGTGGCTTTAATTTTTCCTGAATCTTCCGTTACCCTTTTAGATTCAACTCGGAAAAAAATTACCGCCTTAACTACTATTTTAGAAGAATTAAAAATCAATAATACTATTCCTTGGGTGGGTCGCGCCGAGGCCCTGGGTCAACATCCTAAACATCGAGAATCCTACGATTTTGCCCTATTAAGAGCCGTTGCACCGCCCTCGGTGAGTGCTGAATATGCACTACCGTTATTAAAAGTGGGAGGGACGGCTATTCTGTATCGCGGTCATTGGACGACCGAAGAAGAACAACAGTTAATCTCGGCGGTTAAACAGTTAGGGGGAGTGCTAGAATCCGTGGATGGGTTTACCACTCCCCTAACCCAAAGTATTCGCCATTGTTTATACTTAAAAAAAGTCAGACCCACGGCAAAACAATATCCCCGGGCTATTGGTATTCCCGGTCAAAAACCCTTATAATCCAGGGAATAGGCAATAATGAATAGGCAATAGGGAAGATATAAAATTAGGCAATGGAGAAGATATAAAATATTCAATTCCTATTACCTATTACCCATTATCCGTTACCCATCAGCGATTACCCATGATCACTGAAAAATCCTATTCCCCCTGTTGTGATTTGTGTCACAATATTACCTGAATTTCAAACTATTATTTCAGATGTACCAACATCACAGAAGCTTGTGATCAAGTTCATCAAAGTTAGGGGATTAACTTCACCCGTCTTGTGAGGTTCATCCCCGATGATTGGATGGAGTAAATTAGGAGGAGTCCGTCAATGCTACCGCTCAATCTAGTCTTAAATTTAGATCAAGACTTTACCGCCATTCAGGAGATGACCAGCGAAATTCATCATTACTTAAGAACCCCGGTCTCGATTATCACATCTTCATCTTATTTATTACAAGTTTCCCTCGGCTCACAGAAAAAAACATCTCAGTCTCCCTCGAAATATATTGCTCTAATGCAGGATGCGGCTCAATGTTTAGAAACCAGTTGTCATCGGATGATTACCCGAATGAATCAAGCCAATTTTGATAGTTGGGCGTTAAATCGGATTCGTTTTTATTTGGATAAAATCATCTATTTTTGCCAAACCGTTTTGGGAAATTTAGAAACGATTTCCCATTCAAACTATCAGCAGAAAGTCATGGATGAGGCAGAAAAATCTGAAATTATTAATTTAGTTGTGGGTTTGAATCAATGGTCAATGCAGATGACGGATGTGTTAAGTTCAGATGCTTTTAACAATTATGTTCAACAGTTTTCTGAGGGTCTATTTGTCAGGTCACGCTTTAATGATTTTGAGGACTATCAATCGGCATGAATATAGGAATCTCTACTTTTAATTATAAAAAACAAAGACATGGTTTAATACCATGTCTTTGGAAAATTTCTATTAATATTTCAACTGAATCAACCACCAGCAACCGCCGGAACAATACTAACTTCATCCCCAGATTTTAGTTCGGTTTTGGTTCCTTCTAGGAAACGAATATCTTCACTATTCACATAGAAATTCAAGAATCTCCGGGGTTCGCCAGTATCGTCACAGAGACTTTTTTTAATCCCGGGACAACTGATTTCTAAGGCATCAATTAACTCAGAAACACTAGAACCCTGACACTCAATCGTGGCTTGATTGTTGGTAAATTTTTGCAGAGGGGTGGGAATTAAAACTTTAACGGTCATAGATTCAACAGGACGATAAATTAACAGTTAGGGTTGAGTAGAAAGGTTTTAGACGATTTTAGTCCGGGCAGGTTTACTAAATTTAGGTAATTAGCAAATATCTAACATAACCTGCCCCTACACTAACACTTGTTGCCATTCCAGGCGGTCTAAAGTGCGAGCGCGTTCAATTGCCCGTTCAAAACTTTCTAATTTCGGTTCGATGGTTAGGGGTTCACCGACATAACCTTGAACGGCTTCTTGAGTTTTTAAGCCATTTCCCGTAATATAAACCACGGTGGTTTCTTCCGGATCAATTTTACCCGCTTCTACCAATTTTTTCAAAACCGCAATAGTTGTTCCCCCGGCGGTTTCCGTGAAAATACCTTCGGTTTCGGCTAATAATTTCATGCCTTGAATCACTTCTTCATCATTGACCGATTCAATATTTCCGTTGGTTTTATTGGCTAATTCCACCGCATAAACACCATCGGCGGGGTTGCCAATGGCAATGGATTTAGCAATAGTATTGGGTTTAACTGGAGTAATAAAATCCCGTCCTTCTTTAAACGCCGTAGCAACCGGAGAACAGCCTTCGGCTTGGGCTCCACTAAAACGCACGGGTTTGTCATCCACTAAACCCACTTTGACAAATTCTTGGAAGCCTTTATGAATCTTGGTGAACAGGGAACCCGAAGCAATGGGGGCCACAATATGGTCAGGTAATTTCCAGCCCAGTTGTTCGATGACTTCATAACCTAGGGTTTTGGAACCTTCGGAATAGTAGGGACGCAGGTTAATATTCACAAATCCCCAGCCGTGGGTATTAGCCACTTCTGAACAGAGGCGGTTGACTTGATCGTAATTGCCCTTAACCGCCATTAAAATCGGGTTGTAGATTAAAGTTCCCAGGATTTTACCCGCTTCTAAATCTGCCGGGATGAACACGCAGCAGTCCAGACCCGCTCGGGCGGCAATGGCGGCCGTGGAGTTGGCTAAATTTCCGGTACTGGCACAGGAAACCGTGGAAAATCCTAATTCTCTGGCGCGACTCAAGGCAACGGAGACCACCCGATCTTTGAAGCTTAGGGTGGGCATATTCACAGCATCGTTTTTAATATACAGATTCTTTAAACCCAGGCGACGGGCCAACCGTTCCGACTTAATCAGGGGAGTCATTCCAGTACCGACATCAATCACATTCTCAGTGGCCACAGGCAGGAACTTCCGATAACGCCAAATGGAGTTAGGGCCAGCTTCAATCGTAGCGCGGGTGACGGTTTGGCGGAGCAGGTCATAGTTGTACTGGACTTCTAAGGGGCCAAAACAGACTTCACAAACGTGCTTGGCTTCGGGAGCGTATTCTTCCCCACACTCTTTACATTTTAATTTGTCAAAGGTTGCGCCGGTGAGTCCTAAGTTGTTGGTTGTTGCCTGAGTCATGACCTGTTCTCCACTGTGAATCTGATACTGCGATGTTGGAATTAAGTTATCACAATCCCAAAAATGTCGTCAACAATACCCGACCTTTTTTGTCGGGATTAAAACTGGATCGACAGAGTGCTAAGTTTATGGTTCACCGCTCCGTCTCCTGAATCCCTTGATTGATTCAGTCAGAATCCGGTGATTGATCAGCCTAGGGGTATATAGTATACAACTACTGATCAGACTCAATTTGCCTAAAATCTAAAGATATTAGCGCAAAATGCCATCTGAAAAATGTGGCTTGGGGAGTATCGGTAAAAAGCAATTCTTGATATGATATCGCGTGTTATCGGTGTGGTGTGGTGTGATGAGGAGTAATTGATGCCAATTTCTGTAGATTTCAGTGGCAGGCCTTTTCACTTTATCGGGATCGGCGGGATTGGAATGTCAGCCCTAGCCTATATCCTAGCGAAGCGAAAGCTACCTATTTATGGCTCGGATATTCAACGCAGCCATATTACTCAACGCCTGCAAGATCTAGGCGTCCAAATTTTTTGCCATCAAGAGGCAAGCAATTTTGAGTATGTCAAACAATCCCCAAATCAAGGGAATCAAAAGCCAAGTTCTGCAACAGAACCAGAATTATCCGCCGTTCAAAATGGCGTGAAAACGGCCCTAGGGGGGGTAAAGGTCGAAAGTTTAAAGGGTAAGGGACAGAACACCCTGGGGATGGAATTACCTCAAGTTATTTGTTCGACCGCCATTAGTGCGGAAAATTTGGAATATCAAGCCGCCCAAGAGTTAGGTTGTCCGATTTTTCATCGTTCCGATTTACTAGCCGCCTTAATTCAAGACTATCAAAGTATTGCTGTAGCTGGAACCCACGGCAAAACCACCACCAGTAGCATGATTGCCATGATGTTGCTCGGGGCAGGTCTTGATCCCACCATATTAATCGGGGGAGAGGTCAAGGCTTGGGAGGGAAATGCTCGGGTAGGTCAGGGGCCCTATATGGTGGCTGAAGCCGATGAATCCGATGGCTCCCTGGTCAAAATTAAAGCCCAAATTGGTGTGATTACCAATATTGAGTTAGATCATCCCGATCACTATGAAAGCTTAGAACAGGTGATCAACACCTTCAAAGTCTTTGAGAACAACTGTAAAACCTTAGTGGGTTGTATCGATTGTGCAACGGTCAAGGAGCAAATCCAACCCGGGATCACCTACAGTTTAAATCCTGACTCCGATGCCGATTACACCGTTAAGGATGTTGAATATCGTGCCAATGGCATTTTAGCCCCCGTTTGGGAGCGAGGCCATTTCCTCGGGACGCTGGAGTTACAGTTGCTCGGGCAACATAATCTCAGTAATGCCTTAGCTGCGATCGCGGTAGGACGGCAGTTAGGCCTAGAGTTTTCCGTCATTGGCCCGGCATTAGCAGACTTTGAAGGGGCAAAACGTCGTTTTGAGCATCGAGGGTGTTTTAATGACATCCTGTTTGTAGACGATTATGCCCATCATCCCAGTGAAATCCGCGCCACCCTCGCCGCTGCCCGCCTGCGGATGCAAGACAGTGCCTTAAACACCGAACCTCACCTTCAACGGATTGTTGCTATTTTTCAACCCCATCGCTATAGTCGAACTCATGCCTTTCTTCAAGACTTCGCTCAGTGTTTTACCGATGCCGATGTGGTGATTCTGACCGAAATTTATAGTGCCGGAGAACCGAATAGCTGGGATATTAATGGCCAGAAAGTCGCAGACTTAATTGGTCATTACCATCCTCAAGTTTTGTATCAGCCCTCGATGGATGCCGTGAAGGCAAGTTTAGCTCAACTCCTACATCCGGGTGATTTAGCCCTATTTCTGGGTGCTGGCAACCTCAATAAAATTATCCCAGAGGTGATGGCATTTTATCAAAGTTCCCAGGACAGGGTGGGGACTGAGGCAGGGTGCTTCTCCCACTTGAGGGAATAAGGCATATGCAATCGGTGATTTTATATCCAAGTTCTAAGGTATTCATTTTGATATGGTCATGACACTCTCTTATGACTCCCTCAGTCAAACAAACCGCTCTGAGCCACGCGACATAGCCCTACCGGAAACGGACTGTTTAATTCAATCTTTAGTTCCTTTAACTACATTCACTTCCTTTCGGGTGGGAGGGCCTGCCGAGTGGTACGTCGCGCCCAAGGGGGTAGAACAACTTCAGGAAACGCTTTTATGGGCCGATCACCAAGGATTACCGATCACCCTCCTCGGGGCCGGATCAAATTTATTAATTAGTGATCAGGGGTTATCGGGATTAGTAATTGCCACTCGTCACCTGCGTCACGTTGACTTTGATTCTGAAACCGGACTCCTGACGGCTGGGGCTGGAACCTCCCTACCCCGTTTAGCTTGGAAAGCCGCTCGTTTAGGATGGCGGGGACTAGAATGGGCCGTGGGCATCCCCGGAACCATGGGGGGGGCGGTGGTGATGAATGCCGGAGCCCACCGATCTTGCACCGCAGAAATTTTAGTCCATACCCATGTCCTATCCAAGTCGGGGGAATTACAGATTTTAACCCCGGAAGATTTAGGCTATCGCTATCGCACCTCAATTTTGCAAGGAGGTGATCGGTTTGTGACTCAAGCCACTTTCCAGTTAGAACCCGGTCATGATCCCCAACAGGTTCTCGCCGATACAACCGCCCATTTTAATCAACGTCGCAATAGCCAACCCTATCATCTACCCAGTTGTGGTAGCGTGTTCCGTAACCCGGGTCTGAAAACGGCGGGGTGGTTAATTGAACAAACGGGTTTAAAAGGTTACAGCATCGGTCAAGCTCAGGTGGCCGAACGCCATGCTAATTTTATTCTTAATTGTGGTGGGGCCACGGCCAGTGATATTTTTTCCTTAATTCGTCACGTTCAAGAACAAGTTGAACAGCGTTGGTCATTTTTATTAGAACCGGAAGTTAAAATTATGGGTGATTTTCCCGGGTATTGATTTCTGACGCAGATCGGGGTAGGGACAATCTCTCCCCCCAAAACGCAGTTGATCTGCCCAAAAATGCTACTATAGGTGACTTATATGGCGTTAACTTCACTCAATATACAAGGCGTTTTCGGCGCTAGATGAACAAACTATGACACAAGAAAAAGGATTTGGTTTTGGTCTGGGCAAAATGAAGGAACTGGCTGAGGCGTTTAAAAAGGCCCAGCAAGTTCAAGAAGGGGCGAAAAAGCTCCAAGAAGACCTGGATCAGTTAGAAATTGTCGGGGAAGCCGGAGGTGGCTTAGTTAAGGTATACCTTAGTGGAAACCAAGAACCCCGTCGGGTGGAAATTTCACCGGATGTTTTAGGCGAAGGGGCGGAAGTGCTATCCGATCTGGTTCTGGTTGCCATGCAGGAAGCCTATGGTAACTCCACTGCTACGATGCGCGAACGCATGGAAGAACTGACCGGAGGTTTGAATTTGCCCGGGTTGGGTTAGGGTGGAAAGCACAAATCATTAGACAACGCCAGGGGGAGAAAAACGCACTTCCCTCCTAACTAACCATAAACCTCAAATCAGGCAGTGCCAGCGTCCTCGCTGGCTGAGGTTTCTGGGTGAGAATTAAACAAATAACGGATTAAAAACCGAATTTTTTGTCTTGAGTTTTTAGTTAAAATTTTTAATTATGCCCTACAAATTATTATTTGTTTGTCTCGGTAATATTTGCCGTTCTCCGGCGGCGGAAAATATTATGAATCATTTAATTGATCAGGCAAATTTGAGCGATCGCATTGTGTGTGACTCTGCGGGAACATCGAGTTATCATATTGGCAGTTCTCCCGACCGACGCATGACTCAAACAGCGAACCAAAGGGGAATTAAAATGGCGGGAAAAGCCCGTCAATTTAAGCCAGAGGATTTTGAACAATTTGATTTGATTTTAGCGATGGATCAGGAGAATTATGATAATATTATCCGTCTTGATCCGTTGGCAAAATATCGCCATAAAGTTCAGTTAATGTGCGAGTTTTGTCGCCATCATTCCCTCAAAGAAGTTCCCGATCCCTACTATGGAGGGACGGAAGGATTTAATCAAGTGATTGATTTATTATTAGATTCCTGTGAAGGTTTGTTAGAGTCAATTATTAAAGACCAAAAATTATAGTCTTTCCCTTCAGATTCCCCCGCCAACAATCGTGACGATTTCTAAAATATCTCCGGGTTGAATTTCAGTGATTTCCCAAAATTGATGATGGAGAATTTCGCCGTTATATTCTACGGCAATTAAACGGGGATTCAAACCTTGTTGTTTTAAAAAATCGGGAAGTTTTAATCCCGAATCACAGGTTTTTAATTCCCCATTAACTTTGATCGTAATTGTTTCTGTCATGCTAATTTTTTCGGGGTTAACTAGGTAAAACTTTGTGAGATCGAAGGTTTCTAACCCGATGCAATTGGGAGAGAAAATATTGGGTCACTAAAGTCGGTTGTTCGGCATTCATAATCGAACGAACCACCGCAACTCGCTCGCAACCGGTTGCCATCACATCATCAAAATTATTCATATCAATGCCACCAATGGCAAACCAAGGAACGGTAGAATTTTTAACCGCATGACTGACATATTCTAAGCCTGCGGCAGCTTTTCCCGCCTTGGTAGGTGTTTCATAAACCGGGCCCACACCTATATAATCCGCACCTTCTCGAATGGCTCGTTTCATGTCTTCTGGGCTATGGGTGGAGCGACCAATTAATCGTTGAGGGCCCAGGACTTGTCTAGCTAATTGAATCGGGATATCCTCCTGACCTAAATGAACTCCATCGGCATCAACGGCCACGGCAAGATCAACTCGATCATTAACCAGAAATAACGCATCATAGCGATGACAGAGTTGACATAATTTTTGGGCGATTTTTAATCGAGTTTCATCATTAGAATTTTTATCCCGATATTGAACTAAAGTTAATCCTCCCTGTAACGCCGCTTCAACAATGGTGAATAATTTTTCCCCGGGAGATGTAACTAAATAGAGATAGGAATTTTGTAGAACCTTATGGCGCTCATGGGCGAGTAAACGGCTTTCTAAGGTATAAACTTGATAGCGCATTTGTTTAAAGGTACTGCCCATTTCAGGATGATATAATTTCCCGTATTCTTCGAGCACTCTTAAGGCTTCTTGTACCCGGCAAAAATTGGCTTGTAACAGTTGTTCAATTCCTGACCGTTGTTCCTCTTGGGGATGGGTTAATTCAGTTCCGGGATCATCGGTTGTATTACGATAGGAACGTAGGGTCATGGTATGCCAACGGGCAATTTCTTGGCGGAGATGTTTACATTCTTCTGCGAGTTCCCCGCTATTTAACCCAAACCGACACCATTCCTCAATAATTCTTAACCCCTCCCGGGTGCGGTCTAAGTTAGCATCTAAAATCCGATAGAGGATCGGTTGTGCTAAGGGAGTATATTGTTGATCCATTCACGGTGCCTGTAAGGTTTAATTTTTCTGGATTTGAGGTACAATTTCCCCAATTCGATTTTCATGCTGGGCGCGTTTGAACACAGTTTAAAATTCTTAATGGCCAAAATCTTAAATTTAAGATAGAATCAGGTCTGGTTTAACGCAACTGATATTTTAAACTAATTTCAGTCCGTCAGACTTGCTTAATTTCAGATCCCCGTTCTGCTGCTTTTGGCCCATCCACAATCAATAACAAGATGCGCTCTAGCCACAATCATGGGGTGGTTAATTACTGTCAGTACTCCTCCCCTGCAATGACAAGGTTATCTGATATTCCCCAACTCCGTTCATCTGTTTCCCGAACGGCGATCGCATTCACGGCTCCATTTTCATTAATGGTACTGCGATCTTTTTCTTCGTTTTTATTCATCGGTTTGGGATTAGGATTATTTAATCCGATGGGCGGGTTAGCAATTCCTCCGAAAAATCAACCCACGGCACCGGCGACAACTAATCGTTCAATTCCGGTGATTTATGTGAGTTCGACCATGGGAAATGATGGGGGACAAGGGACGCAACAATCCCCGTTCAAAACGATTACCAAAGCCGTGAGTATGGCTCCCTCGAATACGGCAATTGTGTTAGCACCGGGAACCTATAGTAGCCAAAGCGGAGAACAATTTCCGATTATTTTGCACAATAGTGTAACCCTTCAAGGAAACCCTAGTACCAAGGGAAAAGATGTTATCATTAGTGGGGGCGGTTTGTACACCAGCAAGACTTCAGCCCAACAAAATATTACAATCTTGGGGGCGAATAGCTCCAGAATTAGTGGTGTAACGATTACGAATCCCAATCAGCGCGGTTATGGACTTTGGATTGAATCGAGTTCTTTAATTGTCTCTCAAAATACTTTTAGGGGGAATAGCCATGATGGGATTTCTATTGTAGGAATTAGCGCGCCCATTATTCAAGAAAATTCTTTTATTCAAAATGGGGCAAATGGGATTACTATTTATGGTAATTCTCGGCCGGAAATTAGAAATAACGAGTTTCAAAATACAGGATTTGGGATTAATATTAGTCAAAATGCAGCCCCATTTTTGATTGGAAATCGGGTTTTTGATAATAAAGATGGGATTGTGATTCAAGCCAATGCCCGACCGATTTTAAGAAATAATCAAATTGAACGTAATCAACGGGATGGAATTGTGGCGATCGCAGAAGCTTTACCGGATTTAGGGAATACCCAAGAACCCGGGGGGAACGTGATTCGGAATAATGGTCGCTATGATCTCAATAACGGCACGAAGGGGCAGCAAATTCTCGCCTACGGCAATCAATTGGCATCCAACAAAATTATTGGGGCAATTCAACTTTCACCCGGTCAGACTTCCCTGGTGGGGTCTTCTCCTTTAGCGCGTCAGTTATCGAACCCGCCCGAGGCTTCAGGGGTGACGGTGGTGGCCAATAATCCGACGACCCTGACCCCAATTAATCAGACTTCTTCCCTTCCGGTCTATCTCCCAGAATCGAATACGACCACCCCAATTCCCATTCCCGCTCGAGCTCCGGCCACCGGGATTCCGATTCCGGTTCCCCCCCCTGAATCTTCTCGTTTACCACCGCTACCCCCTAGTCGTCCATCCCAACCGACGGCCAGACCCCAGAGATCCGGTGGACAGGTGGTGGGACTGATAGTGCCCATAGTTTCTGATTTGATTTTAGGGCGTCCGGCTTCGGTTCCGACTCCTCCTCGTACCCAACCCCGCCAAACCCCCCAGGCTATTACTCAACCGCCCCAAACTGCCGCCCCGAATTCCGTTGCAGCCATTGGGGTTTTATCGGTTCCTGGGCCAAATATTCCGATCGGGTCAGGAGGCGGTTTACTACCGAATGAGGTAGCAACTGGGAACCAAGGGGGTGTGCCTCTGAGTCCAACGGCCTTGGGATTACGGTATCGGGTGGTCGTGGAGGGCAGTAGTGACAATGACCTTCGCCGCATCCGGTCGGTTGTTCCTGAAGCCTTTAGAACGGTGATACAAGGGCGTTCCGTGGTACAAGCGGGGGCGTTTCGAGATCAATATCGGGCGAATTCCCTATTACAACAGTTAACCCGCAGTGGGTTACGGGCCAAAATTGAGATGATGAATTAATTGAAATGGGATTCTTGATATTCCCCGGTCTCAAGATACGGGGATTCTTCAGTAATCCAAAATAGCCACTCCTCATGGTTGATCAAGATGACACTATCGATCGCAAAATGGAAACTGGACGACTATCACCGCATCGTCGAAATGGGTCTACTCGATGATCGCCCCGTTGAACTACTGCATGGAGAAATTGTTCAAATGTCCCCCGAAGGAGAACCCCACGCCTACTATAGTCGAACTGCTGGCGAGTATCTCATGCGGATACTTGGCGATCGCGCTTTAGTCAGTCCCGCCAAACCCATTACCCTGCCCAACGACTCCGAGCCCGAACCTGATATCGCCATTGTGGAACGTTTGGGGCGAGAATATCTGACCCATCATCCCTATCCTGAGAATATTTTCTGGGTGATCGAATACTCCAACTCCAGCCTAGAAAAAGACTCAACGGTTAAATACCGGATCTACGCCGAAGCGGGAATCTGCGAATATTGGTTAGTTAACCTACAGCGTCGGGAACTTATTATTTATCGTGATCCCCGGGATAGCGAATATGGCTCAAAAATTACCTTAACTGAAGGTGAAATTACACCCGTGGCATTTCCAGATATCCAGATTCCGGTTGAAGCCATGATTTGCGCAGATTGATCCGCTTTTTGACTCGGTTTCAAAATATTAAAGATGAGCAAAGATTTATTGATCATTTGCCAATCGGATGTAATCTAAAATTTGCATCTGTAAATCCAGAATTCGCCAAATATGGTAGAACACAAACGCATTGGTATTTTAACCAGTGGGGGAGACTGTGCAGGTTTAAACGCAGCAATTCGGGCTGTGGTTTATCGGGCGGCAGGAATCTTGGGGTGGGAGGTCTTCGGTATTCGAGAAGCTACCCAAGGGTTAATGACACGTCCCGTCAACTGTGTTCCTCTAACTATTGATAAAGTCGATAATATTCTCACCGCCGGGGGGACAATTTTGGGAACCACCAATAAGGGTGATCCCTTTGCCTTTCCGATGTCGGATGGCAGTTTGCTTGATCGCTCTAATGAGATTATTGAGGGTTATCATCTCTTA
>DATNRE010000432.1:0-8449 GCA_036703685.1 Candidatus Obscuribacterales bacterium | reverse complement strand
GAAATTGTTAATAAATCACACCCGGCTAACTCGGTAATTTCCCCAATATTACGGAAACTCGCCCCCATCACTTCTGTGGGATAGCCAAATTTTTTATAATAGTTATAAATCTGGGTCACAGATAAAACACCCGGGTCTTCTGCGGGGGGGTAGGAATCTCGTCCGGTATCTTTTTTGTACCAATCTAAAATCCGACCGACAAAGGGAGAAATTAAGGTCGCTCCAGCTTCAGCACAGGCGATCGCTTGATGAATGCCAAATAATAGGGTTAAATTACAATGAATTCCTTCTTTTTCTAGGACTTCGGCGGCTTTAATCCCTTCCCAAGTGGAGGCAATTTTAATTAAAATGCGATCGCGGGAAATCCCCGCCGCTTCGTATTGCTCGATAATATAACGACCTTTAGCAATGGTGGTTTCCGTATCGTAGGATAACCGAGCATCGACTTCCGTGGAGACGCGCCCGGGAATAATAGCTAATATCTTTAATCCAAAAGCAATAGCCAATCTTTCAAAAGCTAAAGTTGCCACCTCAGTAGGCGAAGCACTCCCCCCTAACTCCTGACGGGCTTTTTTGAGGGTATCATCCACAATACTTTCATATTGGGGCATTTGGGCAGCGGCAGTAATTAAGGAGGGGTTGGTGGTTGCATCTCTGGGGGTATACATCTCAATGGCTTGGATATCTCCAGTATCCGCCACGACAACGGTGATTTTCCGTAGTTGTTCGAGTAGAGTTTGTGCCATTATTTTCCGTCCTCTATTTAGGTCGCTAATCACAACAGAGTATAGCAAATAATTTAATTAATCAACGGTCTAAATATTTAGTAATTACTGATGACTGAAAAATGGGTGTGTCACCCAGCGGCCCCACACCCACCAAAATTTTTTTGATAATTCTACCTATTAACCATGGAATTTAATCCGATCAAATGGGATTAAAAAATTGAATTAAACGGTCACGCCTCGGGTACTCAAAACCTCTTGTAATTGAGCTTCTTCATCTTTAGTTAAAGAAGTTCTTAACACGGTTCCCCCATAGGTCGCAATTTCTTCTAAAACTTTATCGGGGGTGACTTTCCGCACTAATACAAAGAGGGCAGAGGTTTTCGGTTGTAAGGTTTCTCCCAGGGATTTCATGAATTTATCATCTACCCCAATATCACTTAAGGCACCACTGGCGGCTCCGGCGGCGGCACCCACGGCGGCACCTAACAGGGGGCTGAGAAATATGGTTCCAATTAATAGACCCCAAAACCCGCCGCTGACTGCACCCGTAGTGGTTAAATCAATAGCTTGCTTGAGTTTGATTTTTCCTTCGGCATTTTTGACGATCACCGCCGCGTCTTCTAATTCAATTAAATATTCTTTTTGTAATTTAATCAAAGTTAGACGGACTTCTTCGGCTTTATATTCGTCATCGTAGGCGATCACAATTAAGTCACTCATTGTAAACCAATATAAAATTTGTCATCAACAGTTTAGCACAAAATCCTTTTTTTCCTGACAATAAAAAATATTAATCTTTCTCACAGAAACCGGGTTTCTCAAGTTATCTTGATTTCTCAGAACCAATTGAATACAGAAACCCGGTTTCTAGGATTAGACACTTAGTGCGGGTATACAGAAACCCGGTTTCTGAAGTTATCTTGATTTCTCACAAGAAATTTAATACAGAAACCCGGTTTCTAGGAACTTAAAACGGCCATTTCCAGTTGACAATTTCATCTTTGTCAATGCCATGCTCATGGGCATAATTGACATTTTCGATGATCGCATTTTTCATTCTTTCTCGGACATAGGCCGCCGCCGAACCCAATTTAGGAACCCGGTCAATGACATCCATGACTAAATTAAAACGGTCAACTTGGTTATTAATAGCCAACTCTAAAGGCGTATTAATATTCCCCTTCTCTTTATACCCACGAACGTGCATATTAGCATGGTTTTTGCGACGATAGGCTAACTTATGAATTAACCAAGGATAGCCATGGAAATTAAAGATAATCGGTTTATCTGTGGTAAACAAACTATCAAAATCTCGGTCGGATAACCCGTGGGGATGTTCCGTATCCGGTTGTAACTTAAACAAATCCACCACGTTAATAAATCGAACTTTTAGATCGGGAATTTCCTCCCGTAAAATTGCCGTAGCTGCAAGAGATTCCATCGTTGCCACATCCCCACAACCGGCCATAATTACATCAGGAATATCCGGGTCTTTTCCACAGTCATCACTGCTGGCCCATTCCCAAATTCCAATCCCTTTGGTGCAATGTTTAATCGCCTCATCCATCGTTAAAAATTGCAGATGTTTCTGTTTATCCGCCACAATCACATTGATATAATTGGTACTCTTTAAACAATGATCGGCAACGGATAATAAACAGTTCGCATCGGGGGGTAAATAAATCCGGGTAACACTGGCACTTTTATTTGTTACCACATCTAAAAAGCCCGGGTCTTGATGACTAAACCCGTTATGATCTTGACGCCAAACCGTTGAAGATAGGAGAATATTCAAAGAAGAAATCGGCGATCGCCAAGACACTTCATTTCGGCAAATATCCAACCATTTCGCGTGTTGATTAAACATTGAATCAATCACGTGGGCAAAGGCTTCATAGGTATGGAAAAATCCATGGCGTCCGGTGAGTAAATAGCCTTCTAACCAGCCTTCTAAGGTATGCTCACTCAGCATTTCCATCACCCGGCCATCGGTTGCCAGTTCACCCCCATCTACATCTTCAGGTAAAAAGTCCCCCATCCAAGTTTTTTTACTAACCTCATATATCGCATTTAAACGATTAGAGGCCGTTTCATCCGGGCCAAATACCCGGAAATTTTGTAGATTATTCCCCATCACATCCCGGAGGAATTTTCCTAGGGGGTTGGTATTTTCCACCTCGGACTTACCGGGGTATTCCACTGGCACACCATAGCTGCGAAAATCTGGTAAACGCAGGTCTTTACGCAGCACACCCCCGTTCGCATGGGGACTGGCACTCATTCGTTTTGTACCTTGGGGGGCCAAAGTTTTCAGTTCGGGAATTAAACAGCCGTTGGCATCAAATAGTTCTTCAGGTTTATAACTCCGCATCCAATCTTCTAATAACTTGAGATGGGTGGGGTTGGTGGTGACATCGGCCATGGGGACTTGGTGCGCCCGCCAAAAACCTTCAACTTTATGGCCATTAACCTCCGTTGGGCCAGTCCAGCCCTTGGGACTCCGCAACACAATCATCGGCCACAGGGGACGTTGAGCCACTCCCGTTGACCGAGCTTCGGCTTGAATGGCTTTAATTTCAGAAATAGCCGTTTCTAGGATAGCCGCCATTTTTTGGTGCATCAAGGTCGGGTCTGACCCTTCCACAAAATAGGGTTTATAGCCATAACCTTTAAACAGGGCCTCTAATTCCTCGTGGCTAATCCGCGATAAAATCGTAGGGTTAGCGATTTTGTAGCCATTCAAATGCAGAACGGGTAACACCGCCCCGTCCCGAATCGGGTTCAAAAATTTGTTAGAATGCCAAGCGGTGGCTAGGGCTCCGGTTTCCGCTTCTCCGTCTCCCACCACACAAACGGAGATTAAATCGGGGTTATCAAAGACAGAGCCGTAGGCGTGGGATAAACTATAGCCTAACTCCCCTCCTTCATGGATGGAACCGGGGGTTTCCGGGGTGCAGTGGCTGCCAATACCCCCAGGAAAAGAGAATTGTTTGAAGAATTTTTGCATCCCCTCGGCATCTTCGCTGATATTGGGGTAAATTTCCGAGTAGGTTCCTTCTAGGTAAACTGGAGCTAGGACTCCGGGGGCGCCGTGACCTGGGCCAGCTAGATAAATCATATCCAGGTCGTATTTTTTAATTAGGCGGTTGAGGTGAATGTAGATAAAGCTCAACCCCGGACTGGAACCCCAATGTCCTAATAGCCGATGTTTGACATCTGAGGGCTTGAGAGATTCTTTTAACAGAGGATTTTCTCGTAAATAAATCATGCCCACGGCTAGATAATTACAAGCTCGCCAGTAGGCATCAATCTTGCGTAGTTCGTCCTCACCCAGAGGGTTACTCGTCTCAATCGGTCTATCTGGTGCAGATACCATAAGTCCTGGCTATTATAAAGGGTTTGGGTTTTTCAACCTTTGAACTGATCAGATATGCTTAAACGGCTATTTGCTGTTTGATCCATACCGTCAGGTCAAAATTGCTTTAAATGGTAGCACGGGTTTTTGAATTTAGAGATATCTTATTTTATTCTTCCTATTTTTTTAAGATTTGATCGTAGAGGTGAAATATTAACAGAAGGTTAAAATTAAATTCTGAAAAATTAAGGATTTTTTGAGAATCTGATATGTTAAGCTAACTGGAACTTACCGTTACCCCGATTAAATCAAGTTATCCATCGGGTAATATTCTAATTGCATCGGACACAGGAAAGATTAGAATTATATGGGCAAATTTGGCGATCGCCTTGGTCAGTCCACGGGGGCAGTAAATCCAGTAGAATTATCTTCTTGCTGCATCCTATTATACATTTTAGTCGATCGTTGTCATTGAGTTCAAACTTTACGATCACTTAAAAGGGATTTTAAGGATTAATTCAATGACCCAGAAGGTTAAATTCTCATCACAATTTTACTTAATTTATCTTATCCTATGAAAATATTAGTATTAAATGCGGGTTCTAGTTCTCAAAAAAGTTGTCTGTATGAAATCAAAGAAGCAGCATTACCCGACTATCCCTTACACCCGATTTGGGAAGCTAATATTGATTGGACAGCTTCAACAGAATTGGGTTTAATGACGGTCAAAACTCCCAAGGTGAAACAAGAATATCCCCTAGATTTAAAATCTAAACAAGATGCGATCGCCCAAATGTTTAATACCCTAATTTCAGGAGAAACAAAAGTCTTAAATGCTCTCTCAGAAATTACAATTGTGGGTCATCGAGTTGTCCATGGCGGTTCAGAATATTCAGCAGCCATATTAATTGATCAAAACGTAAAAGCAACCATTCGAGATTTAATTCCCCTGGCTCCCAGTCATAACCCAGCCCATTTAGAAGGAATTGAAGCGGTAGAAAACCTATTAGGAAATGTTCCCCAAGTGGCTGTTTTTGATACGGCATTCCATCGTACTATGCCCGATTATGCCACGGTTTATCCCATTCCCTATCAATATTTTCAAGAGGGAATTAAACGCTATGGATTTCATGGAACTAGCCATAAATATTGCGCTCAAAAAACCGCAAAAATTTTAGGAAAACCTTTGGAATTATTAAAATTAATTACCTGTCATTTAGGCAATGGATGTTCCTTAGCCGCTATCAAAGATGGAATTAGTATTAATACTACTATGGGATTTACTCCCCTAGAAGGATTAATGATGGGAACCCGAAGCGGTTCTATTGATCCATCGATTGTCTTATATTTAATCAGTCACTATCAATACGATATTCAGAAAATTAATCAAATTTTAAATAAAGAATCAGGGTTAAAAGGTATTGTTAAGGAGTCAGGAGATCTGCGATATACTCTAACAGAAATGAATGCTGGAAATGCCCAAGCTAAACTGGCTTTCGAGATGTATATTCATCACTTAAAAATGGGAATTGGGCAAATGTTAGGGAGTTTAGGCGGTTTAGATGCGTTAGTTTTTACCGCCGGAGTCGGAGAACACTCAGAAAAAGTTCGGGAAGTTACTTGTCAGGCATGGGAGTTTTTAGGCTTAAAATTAGACTTAGAAAAAAATGCCTCTCACCCGGTAGATCAAGAGATTTCAACCCCTGATTCAAAGGTAAAAGTATTAGTAATTCATACGGAGGAAGATTGGGCGATCGCTACGGAATGTTGGCATATATTTAATTCCTATACACAAAAATAAATTGTCAGAACGGGTTCTGAATAAAATTTGATTTCCAACACAAATCTATCTAAACCCGCCCTTTCCCAATTAATCTTGTAAATGCCTTGAATAGATTTCTGAAACATCAGAATTACTGGAAGTTTCAGGAGTTTTTTGACTGGAATTTGAGACAAAAAGGGAACGACCTAAAACAACCAGCATAAATGCTGTTAATAATATCCAAATTAACTGCTCAGTCGTATCTGGGGGAATATCAAGCTGATATTTTTGACCACAGAATGAACAGTAAATCCATTTGCCTTTTTGTTCTCGGCAACAAGGAAGTGATTTGATATTTTTCATTTCTTTATAAGGACAGACTATCATTTTATTTCTCCTAAAATAATTGTTTTCTGTGGATTTAAAATCGTTGAGTTAGTATTTGCAACCATCTAAGTTGCTATGCTGAAAATTCGTTCCAGATAAGTTCGCTCCAGTGAAGTTACAATCACAAAAATGCCCGCCACTTAAATCAGCGTTGCTTAAGTCTGTATTGGTGAAATCAACACCAAGAAATAATGCACTACTCAAATCTGCTCCCCGCAGATTAATATTGTTTAAATCCTCACAATTGAGATGTTCACTACCTAAACTTGCATTTTCAAAATTTCTTTCTCCCATTTTGTATCGTTTTACAAGTTCTTTTGCATTGTCTGGAGGTGATTTAGTCACCAACGCAGAAGCAAGTTTCAGCAGTTGTTGTCTTTTCTCGTTGAGGCTGTTTTTTGCGTTTTGCCAAAAGGAGTTATTGATTATGATGAGCGGGTTGGGCTTAGTCTGAACTTGCATATCGTTAACCTCTTATCCTAATAACAAATTTTTTGCCAATGAAAGAAACGGTTGAAATACCCATATCCGGCGTGTTTATGGGGTAGGGATGTCAAGCAGCCAAGTCAAACTCGCCTCAAGGTTGCCCTCAAAGCTAAGTAAAATCGGTGTCAGAGGTGATTAGAGTTATTTTTGGGTGGTTTTTTAAAGTATAACTTGTGTATGCTGAATGTCAAGTTGTTCACCAAATGTTTTTTGATAAGCGTTTTGAATCTTAACGCTCCTTATGTAGCAATCAATAAATTGGGTAATTTTGCCCTCGTTATTAAGCTAGAGATACTTCAGCAATAATATCTGTACGTCGAGTGTTCAACTTATGTTAAAGTAAATAAAACTACTAATAATCAACGGCAAAATGGCACGAGTAACGCTTAAAGCATCTCCAGTTAGTCTTCAAAAGGCTAACGCGGCTTTGCGCCACTGCTTCTCAACCAAGATGGCGTTAGCAGAATCAGCAGGACTATCTCGCACAACGGTTCACGCATTTTTCGCGGGTAAAGCAATTGGTGTGGACAGTTTCCGTCGTATTTGCGAAGTGCTAAATTTGCCTTGGGAAGAGATCGCCGAGATAGAAACAGACACACCACCATCTGTTACCCCTGTAATTTCTGAAATATGCCCCTATAAAGGCTTATCAGCTTTCACAACAGAGGATGCAGCCTTTTTCTTCGGACGTGAGGAATTTACTCAAACTTTAGTGGATGCCGTACAGAAACGACCGTTTGTAGCTGTTATTGGTAACTCTGGTAGTGGGAAGTCTTCGGTTGTTTATGCCGGACTAATTCATCAATTAGAGAAACAGGGAGGATGGGAATTTATTACCTTCAGACCAACAAGTAATCCCTTCTCTCAACTGGCTTATCCTCTTTTATCCTTGTTAGAACCAGAAATGGATAAAATGGAGCGCCTTACCAAAGCGAAAAAATATGCCAATAATTTTAAAGCAGGTGAATTAACGCTAAAAAATGTTTTAGAAGTCAGTTTACAAGAAAATTCGTCTAAGCCGCGTTTTCTAATTTTCGTAGATCAATTTGAAGAAGTATATACTCTTTGCCCAGAAGATGAACGAAAGAATTTTATAGATCAATTATTAGAAGTTATTAATGCAGAAAGTGAAACAAAATCGCCTAATATTGTTTTAGTAATTACTCTCAGAGCCGATTTTTATGGACACGCGATAGATTATCAACCTTTACTAGAAATATTCCAAAAATGCAAGCCAGAAAACATCGGGCCAATGAATCCAGAGGAATTACAAGCAGCCATTGAACAACCTGCGAAAGAAGTTGATTTAAAAATTCAGGATGGACTAACAAAAATTATCTTAGATGCAGTTAAAAGTAACCCTGGTGAGTTACCTTTACTAGAGTTTTGCTTAAAACAATTGTGGGAAAAACAAAGTAATGGTCAATTAACAATTGCGGCTTATAACGAAATCGGAGGAGTTGAGAAAGCCTTAGCGAATCATGCTGAGGAAATTTATCACAAATTAAATGAAGATAAGCAAAATCGAGTTAAGCATATCTTTACCCAATTAGTTCGTTTTGGGGAAAATACCGAGGCTACTCGTCGCATAGCAACCCGTGAACAAATTGGGGCAGAAAATTGGCTATTAGTTACGGAATTAGCTAATGCTCGTTTAGTTGTTACAGGACGCGATGAAGACAAGAAACAACTAATTGTTGAAGTAGTCCATGAAGCATTAATTAGAGGATG
>DATNRE010000431.1:0-3604 GCA_036703685.1 Candidatus Obscuribacterales bacterium | reverse complement strand
GGCATGAGAGAACTGCCTCGGGGCGAAAAAATCACGTTTTGTACAGGTTGTTATAGCGATGACACCCCCAGATGCCAAGAATTAGAACAATTAGCCAATACCACTGACCTTAAAGCAGTGTCTGTACTCACCCGAAATGAGCAACGCCGAATTCAACAATTAACTTATCAAGGAACCCGACAAAATTGGGAACAAATTGCATTTTGTACCTGGACAATTAATGGAGATACACCAACTTCTACAGACTTCCTGGGTAAAGCGATTAATGGCGCTAAATCTTTAGTTGATCAACTGTTAGGAACCTTAACAGGTAACACCAGAATCTACAAAGAACAGTTTTATACTAAGCTGTTGCTCAGTGCCTTTGAAGAAGGATTTCTGCGGTGGGAAATTCTCTTAAATACTAAGATTGGATTAGACATTAATCCTTTGAATACAGTTGAAGTTTGGCAATGGCTTTGGAACCGATTGAACCCAGGTCAAGCTCCTTCTATTCCCCAAGTGATTCGCTTAGAAGAAACTGCAACTGGATATCATCTCAACGAAATTAAAACTACAGAAAAACACATTTGTACAGTTTTAATTGAAGGAATACAAGGTCGTTCTTCTTGTCCTGAGCATCGTCGCAGTAACAACCGTGTTTATTTAACAGGTAAGGGTAAAGAATGTGGTGTATTGACCATGTACGATTCCCCGATGGGTTGGACAAACACAAGGCAACAATTAAAATGGATGTGGCAAATCATGTCTTCAACCTCTGTCCATGATACAGAAGCTTGGGTGGAAATTAGTGTCGGAAATCCTTTGTTAATTCAAGATAACTTAGCTCGGCAAGCAAAAGGTGCAAAAACTGCGAGTATTAGAGCCGTAACGAAAGGACAAGGACGAGATATTGGTGCTGAAATTAAGCAAGAGGAGTCTTTTGATGCCCAACATCGGCTTTATAAAGGGGCGATTCCTTTAAATACAGCCGTTGCCTTTTTAGTATACAGAAATACGGCCGAAGAATTAAACCAAGCTTGCAACGCTCTTTCTAATAGTTTTGGAACTGCTAAAGTGATTCGTGAACGTAATATTGCTTGGGAAATTTGGTTACAATGCCTTCCCATTACGTTTAAATGGTTGCTTCACAGTGGCTCATGGTTAAGCGAAAGACGTTTAACATTAGATACTGAAACAATAGCCGGAGTTCTACCGTTAACGGTTCCCCGTGATATTGATCAAAAAGGAGTTGAATTATTAACTGAACGGGGCGGAAAACCGATTTTTATTGATTTGTTTTACAATCAAATTAGTCGGGCTTTAATTATGGGAGAATCGGGTTCTGGAAAAAGCGTTTTAGGATGGCGATTTGCCACAGAAGCTTTAGCGAATAATATTCCTGTTGTGGGGATGGATATTAGCAGTGGCGGTAACAGCACTTTCAAAACTGCTATTGAACTTTTAGGAGATCAAGGCGCTTATTATGATATTAGCGAAGGGTCAAGTAATTTATTAGAACCTCCTGATTTAAGAAAATTTCCTAAAGCTGAACGAGAACGGCGGATGGAATCTTGGAAAGAATTTATTCGTAAAGCATTAGTGGCGATCGCAATGGGAAAAATCCATAATCCCCACTTAGCCCAACGAGTTGATTCTATTCTCTTACGAATGCTTGATTTCTACCTCAAAGATCCAGAAATTGTAGCTCGTTACAATCAAGCATTTGAAAACGGTTGGCAATCTTCTCAATGGCAACAAATGCCAACTTTCCAAGATTTATTGAGGTTTTGTAGCAAAGAAAGACTTAATCTCAAATCCTTTGAAGATCTTGACAAATTGGCAATTAATCAAATCCTAAGTCAAGGTAATGCGTTATTAACATCCCGCTTAGGAAAAGCCATTGGCAGACCCAGTACCTTTTCCCCAGAACCTGCGGTTAAGTTCTTCGCCCTATCGGGTTTATCAAATGAACAAGATGCTTATTTGATGGCGATTAATGCCCATACGGCCTGTATTCGGAATGCGCTTTCTCATCCAAAAAGTTTATTTTTAGGGGATGAATTGAGCGTGTTGTTAAAGAAAGATGGATTTGCATCTGTTGTAGGTGAACTTTGTGCAACGGGGCGAAAAGATGGCATAGCCGTTGTGCTATTAAGCCAAGATTTTGATGCAATTTGTGAGTGTTCAGCAGGTGCTCAAATTATGCAAAATATGGTCTACAAAATTACTGGAAGAATCACGAATACAGGCGTTGTCGCGGCTCAAAAGTATCTTGGTTATGACCCCCGACTCATCAGCCAAAATGCAACAGAAGCCTTCTTACCCAGAGTTTCTGACCTCTATTCCTGTTGGTTAGTTGAAAAAGGAGGTCGGTTTTGGCGAACTCGATTTTATCCGGCGGAGATGATGCTGGCTTCTGTTGCTAATAACTTACAGGAAAAAGAAGCTCGCGATCGCCTTTTCGCTCAGTACCCATCTACCCTTAAAGGGCGACTCCAAGCATTGAAACAATTCACTCAAGATTATGTTGCAGCCCTCAAAGATGGAAAAGGTTTTGACTCCATCGGACGGGGTGACTCTGAAAAAGCTTCATCTACACCGGACACTACCCCTTCCAAAACACTTGTCACCTATCCATAGGTAATGTTTATGAAATCTCAAATTCTATTGATTACAAAACCAGTAGCCGTAAAAACTGCAATTGTGCTGGGACTGAGTTTAAGTTTAATAAGCTCAAACCAACCCACCTTGGCTCAAACGACTCCTCCGGTTGCAACACCCACCCAAACTTCTGTAGTTCAAACGTCATCAACTTCGGGTGATTTCTTCGCACCTATTGAAAACGTGATTAAGGAAGTTGATCAGTTTATTGGTGATGTGCGTGGCTTTGTACAAAACGACTTATTCGGCACACTAAATGAACTGCTTTCTTCGTCATTGGGAGCGATTAAAATTCCCGATTTAAGTCAAATTAGTCGCGAAATTTTAAATGCACCAACCTCCCGCTATGAAGGAACACAACTTTCAGATCAATTAGAGAACAAATTAGGCTCATCCGATAGCCAAGGTTCTACTGCAATTATGTCTGAACTTGATAGACAAGCTCAACGCAATACTGCGACAGGAATTGCAGATGGCTCCACCTTGAGTGAAGAGGCTCAAGCTCAAAGTCGCTCAGTTTTACAAGCCACAGAGCAAGATACAACCCAGAATATTCAACTCGCTGAACAATCCCAAAGCCTTGATGTGAGCCAACATATTCTGCAAAACCTCTCTCAGCAAACAGCACTCAATGCTCATGTTAATGCTCGAGTTTTGCAAGAAGCTCAACAAGCTCGTACAGATCGGGCAATTAACAACGTCTTACTATCCCAAGCGGCTCAGGAAATATCTGCTATTAATACGAGCGATCGCCGAGGCAGCATTACATCCGGCAATCAAGCAAGCTCCCAAGCAGGAATGCTCATGTTGCCAGGAGGGGGTTATCTAGGACAAACAACCCCAGACAGCACGAATTAGATAGAGTGTGGGGTGCGTCACCTCACACTCAGCACTTTTATTGCACTCAGCACTTTTATTGCACTTTCTTATCCGGTCAAACCCATGATGCAACTTTTAGGAC
>DATNRE010000430.1:0-2502 GCA_036703685.1 Candidatus Obscuribacterales bacterium | reverse complement strand
ATTAAGTTTTTCAATCCCAAATAGTTGTTCCTGTTCCGGGGTCATAGGAATTCTTAAACTTTCTTGAACCGGAGCCACAATTAACATATAGGGACTGGGGCGATCTAATTCAAAATAATCAGAAACTCGTTCCGCCCGCACCGATGGGGCAAAGGGTCGGAAAGACTCTCTATATTTGATTTTCAGGTTCATCACCGACTGCATTTTCTGATTACGCGGATCACCAATAATTGAGCGTCCGCCCAAGGCTCTCGGCCCAAATTCCATCCTTCCTTGGAACCATCCCACCACGTTTCCTTCGGCTAAAATTTCCGCTAAACGGGGCATTAATTCGGGATCATCTAACCGTAAATATTTCGCTCCAACTTTGTCTAAATACTCTTGAATTTCAGCATCACTAAATTTTGGCCCCAGATAGGAACCTTGCATATAATCCAAGCGTTTTTGATGGGTTTTTAACGCCACAACCGCAGGTTTTGATCCGGCACTGGTTTCTAATTGTTTTTCCGTCGCAATATCGAAGGCTAGATCGGTTTCTACGTGGCGCGGTTGTTCATGATATTGATACCAAACCGCTAGGGCTGCCCCTAACGCCCCTCCCGCATCTCCAGCCGCCGGTTGAATCCAAATATCCTTAAAGGGCCCCTCCCGCAGAATCCGGCCATTAGCCACGCAATTGAGGGCCACACCTCCAGCCAAACAGAGGTAATCAACGTTTAATTCCTTTTGCACACTGCGGGTTAGACGCAGCACCACTTCTTCAGTGACCACTTGAATCGAGGCAGCAATGTCCATTTCCCGTTGGCTAATGGGGGTTTCCGGCTTGCGAGGCGGGCCACCAAACAGTTGATCAAACTTAGTATTGGTCATGGTCAGACCGACGGCATAATTAAAATATTCCAGATTTAATCGGAATGTGCCATCGTCTTTTAAATCAATTAAATGGGTGAGGATTTTATCAACATAAATGGGTTCGCCGTAAGGAGCTAATCCCATTAATTTATATTCCCCGGAGTTAACTTTGAACCCGGTATAATAGGTAAAAGCTGAATAAAGTAAACCCAAAGAATGGGGAAAATCTATTTCCCAAACCGGGGTTAAACTATTGCCATCGCCGAGCCAGACGGAAGTTGTCGCCCATTCTCCCACGCCATCTAAACACATCACCGCCGCTTTTTGAAAGGGACTGGGAAAGAAGGCAGAAGCCGCGTGGGATTGATGATGTTCGGTAAATAATAACGGGGGAAGTTTGGCTTTTTTAGCCCCGGCTAGGGTGGCTAATTCTCTTTTTAATACGGTTTTTAGGTAAAGTTTTTCTTTTAACCAAACGGGCATGGCCTTCATAAAAGAACGAAACCCTCGGGGCACATAGCTGATGTAGGTTTCGAGGAGTCGTTCAAATTTAACCAGGGGTTTATCATAAAAAACCACCTGATCAATTTCAAAAAAGGTGATATTGGCTTCCTGAAGACAGTAGCGGATGGCGTTGGCGGGAAATCTAGGGTCGTGTTTTTTGCGCGTAAACCGTTCTTCCTGGGCCGCGGCCACAATCTTACCATCACAGACGAGCGCCGCAGCGCTGTCATGGTAATAAGCTGAAATTCCAAGTATGTTCATCGATGTCTCCTCACTAGGCGCAGTCGAGCCTGTCTGTGATTATAAAGAAAAAAGAAATAATCCAGAGATTATAGCGTTAAGTGGACAATCTGCCATAATTAACCAGGATCTTGAGTTAAACTAACACTACAGCCACTTTTAAATTCCTTGCTTATGCTATCTTGATTGTGAAAACTATCTCTATGTACAGTATATAAATTTACTTTTCTATGTCAACAACAAAACCATCAATTAGAGCTACTGATATTGCTGAATATATTCGTTATCAATCCTGTGATCGCCGATTTAAGTTAAAATTTGATAATTACGAACTTGCAAAACAAATTCCTTTCTCTGAGTTAATTTTTGCTACTTCTTTAGATCCAGTGCTGGAAGAAGCAGGTCGAATAAGAGAGAGAGAATGGGAAACTTTACTCCAAAAATATGATTTTCTTGATTTAACTCAAATAAGCAAAAAGTCTAGCAAAAACCAAGCAACTGAATGGAATGAATTTGTAAAAAAAATAGAAAGTTTACCAGCAGGACAAGATGCTTATGGGCGAGAAATTTCTATAGAGGGAAATCTTGAAGAATTTAATGTTCGTGGACAAATTGACTTTATAGTTGTGCTATGGGAAAATAATGAGCCTAAACTGCGATTAGTTGAATGTAAAGCATCTCGTAAAGATCGAACTTATCATCAAGCACAGGTTGCTTTATATCGAATGCTTGTACGGGAAATAATAAAAGAAAATCCAATTACTATCAGTGGAGTAATCCTCAAATCTGAGAATATTGAATGTGTTGTTGTCCGCATTGATGAAAATACCAATAAAAGTCAGGATATTATTCAGTCTCAAGCCCTCAATTTGGATACTATAGAAGCTGATATTAGTCGTCTAATAG